>JBEIHA010000285.1:0-4203 GCA_040381635.1 Pseudobdellovibrionaceae bacterium | reverse complement strand
TCGAAGGGCTTGCCTTCGGCCTTCACTTCCTCCACCCCGTGTTTTTGCAATAGGCCGCGCATTTCCATGGCGATCATTTTTACGCCTTCGCGGAAAGCATCGATGTTGGCTTGTTTTGCGCCCGTGCCCAGAGCCAATTCAAAGCTGTCGAGGACGCCCAAGAAATCCCGAATAAATCTTTCGGAGCCGTATTTGATCAATTCGCTACGCTCTTTGATCGCGTTCTTGCGGTAGTTATCGAATTCGGCCAATAGATAAAGATAATCGTTCTTGGCTTTATTGACGGCCTCTAAAAGCTGGCCGGGATCTTCAACGCCTGAATTGGTGCTTTCTTCGTTCTCGCTCATGGTCTGGACAGTATGAGTTCGCTATTCGGCCTGTCAATCCGCTAAAAAGGTGAGCTCTTCAAAGACTTTATTGCTGATCAACTGCCCATGAGTCGTCAGACTCCACGCGCCGTTTTCGTGCCTTAATAATCCATTTTTTTGTAGGCCTCTGATGCGCGGAAAGACCTTCTCCAGAGTGCCGCTTTGGAACTTTTGGCGCAGCGCGGCCTCTGGTAGTCCTTTAAGTACCCGCAAATGCATGTGGCAAAAATCGGTCAGAGATTCGTGTTCACGCAGGCGTTCGCGCTGGTGATTGGGAAGAAAGTCATCCCAAGACAAGGCTTGAACGGTGACTTGCTTTTCGAAATCTTTTAACGAATTGGGATTCCAAAAGCGGGTGCCGAAAGGTCCAGTTTTTGGGTCATAGGAATGGCTACTGAGACCCACGCCCCAATAGGGAGAATCATTCCAGTGAGTGCTATTGTGACGCGATTCATAGCCAGGCTTCGAAAAATTCGAGATTTCGTATTTGTTTATTCCCAATTTTGCCAGCGATTCCTCGATCATTTCGAACATGCGCACTTGCTCGCCCTCGGGCGGGCGGCCCATGCTCATCGCATGTCCGGGGGGCACGGTGAGGCAGTAGGCGCTGACGTGGGGGGGCTCGAACGTCGCCACTTCATCCAGATCTCTTTGCAGTCCTTCCAAAGTTTGTCCCGGGAGGGCGAACAACAGATCAAACGAATAATTCAGATCGTATTTTCGCAACAATTTTAGCGTTCTGCGCGTGTCCTGGGCCGTATGTTTGCGCCCACACATGGTGAGCAAAGCATCATCAAAGGTTTGCGCACCAACGCTAAAGCGATTCAGGCCCGCTTCGAGGTAAGTATTGAGTGCGGCCTCGTCAATCGTGCCGGGATTGATTTCGATCGTACCTTCAAAGCTGGTCGCGCGGGTGAATCCCACGTTTGCAAGTTCGGCGCAAATGTCTACAATAAGGTTCGGGGCCACCAGGCTCGGAGTTCCGCCACCGAAGTACAGAGTGTGGATATCCCGAATATTCCACATGTGATGGCGATTTCGGATTTCTTCGCGCACTTGGCCCACATACTTTTGCGGGGGCAAGATTTCGGATTGCTCGAACGTCGTGAAGTCGCAATATCGGCAGCGCTGCAGACAGTAGGGAATATGAACGTAAACCGACAAAGCCATGGCAGGTAGTAGCTCAAATGTTTAAAAAATATCAACTCAAAAACGGTATGCAAGTCTTGTTGGTCGAAAGTCACAAGAGCCCGGTGCTCTCCATCCAAATGTGGGTGAAAACCGGCTCGGCGGACGAGAAAAAAGGTGAAGAGGGGATCAGTCACTTCATCGAGCATTTGGTTTTCAAAGGCACTAAGAAATACAAAGTGGGCGAAATCGCCTCGAGCGTCGAGGCCGCGGGCGGTGAGCTGAACGCGTACACTTCGTTCGACCAGACGGTATTCTACGTTACCATTTCTAAAGAATTTCAAAATGTCGGTCTAGACGTGATTTCCGAGATGATGGGTTTTCCGCATTTCGACGCAAAGGAAATCGACAACGAACGTGAAGTGGTGATCGAAGAGATCAAGCGCTCGCACGACAATCCCCATCGCCAAGCTTCGCGGGCGCTTTTTTCGTCCGTCTACAAGAAGCATCCGTACGGCATTCCCGTGATTGGCTTCGAAGACAATATCAAAAAGGTATCGCGCGAGGTTTTGGTTTCGTATTTTGAAGGCCGCTACAATCCGAAAACGATGACCTTGGTGGTCGCGGGCGATTTTAAGTCGCCGGAAATGCGCAAGCAGATCAACGAACACTTTGGGAAATTCAAACCTTCAAAATTGCGCGTGGTGAAGCGCTCCCCGCACGCGGTCGCTAAAAAACCGCAATTGGTGATTCAGACCGCTCCGTTCAATGAAACGATCGTGCACATGGCTTTCCCCATACCTAAGGCCACGCACAAAGACATCGCGGCTCTCGAAGTTTTTGCTTTGATTCTGGGACAGGGCGATTCGTCGCGCTTGAATCAACGTTTGCGTTTGCAAGATCACTTGGTGAACTTCGCGGGCTCTTCCGTATTCGTCGCGCGCGATCCGGGCTTTTTCGCTTTGAGTATGTCTTTGAACGAAAAAGATCTTGAGAAAGCCTTGGCCTCTTTGGTCGAAGAGGTCGGCCGCGCGCTGGCCAGCGTTCCGACATTGAAAGAGCTTGAAAAAGCACGCACCAACCTGGCTTCCGAGCAGTACTATTCACTGGAAACCGTCGATGGATTAGCGCGAAACTTTGGGCATTACCAAGACCTGTTTGGCGATCCCTCGTACTTTGATCGCTTTATGAAGCAAGTTCGGTCACTGACCCCGACGGACGTGCTGAAGGTCGCGCGCAAGTACATAAGCGCCGATGCGATGACTTTTTCGGTCATGTCTCCGGCCGAAAAAGCCAAGATCGAAAAGACCGTTCAGACGGGTCTCAAATCCTTACAAAAAACCATCAAGGCCAACCTCAAAGGTAAAGTCATTAAGCCTAAAGAGAAAGCCGCTAAGAAAGTTTCGTGGACTTTCAAAACAACGCCGACCACAAAGGCGAATGTCGATAAATGGACCTTAGATAACGGCGTGACGGTAATCACTCGGCCCAATTTCGAAACGCCGGTCATCAATATGCGCTGCGCTTCCCTGGGTGGATCGCGTTTAGAAAACGGCTTGAACCGGGGTGCGACCGAGTTGCTCTCTAGGATCTGGACTTCGGGCGCAGGGGCTTTAAGCGAATTTGAAATGAACGTGCGCATCGACGAAATGGCGTCGTCGTTGTCAGCCTTCGCGGGCCGCAATTCGCAAGGCTTATCGATGAGCTGCCTTCGTCCTTTCGAAAAAGACATGCTCGATCTTTTCTTCACCACGTTGATTCAGCCTTCGTTTGAAGCCGAAGCTGTCGCGCGCGAAAAAAAATCAATGATCGAACACGTGAAACTGCGCCAAGACAATCCGGCGCAGACCTGCATTCTGGAATTTATGAAGGCCATGTTCGGCGACCATCCTTACGGTCATGATCCCTATGGCGACGAGTCCTCGATCAACAAGCTGTCAGCCAAGTCCGTGCGCGAAATTTTCGATCAACGCAGCGGTCTGACTATCGTGGCTTCGGGCGCTTTCGATCCCAAAGAGTTGCGTGATCAAGTGCAGAAGGCCTTGGGCGGGATAAAGTTTGGCAAAGGTAAAATCGATTTGCAGAAAATCACGTACCCCCGAAAAGAGGTTCGGATCTTCCGCGAAAATCCCAAGCAACAATCGCATTTGATCGTGGGGTATCCCGGTTTGGATTTGAAAAGTCCGGATCGCTACACGCTTCAGGTGATGCAGGCCATTTTGGCTGGCCAGGGCGGGCGCTTGTTTATTGAATTGCGCGACAAGGCCTCGTTGGCGTATTCGGTTTCGCCCATGCGTATGGAAGGCCTGGAGGGCGGCTACTTCGGCGCCTACATCGGTTGCAGTCCCGAAAAAGCTTCGACCGCCATGCGTATGATGCACGAAGAGTTCGACAAGCTGGTATCTGCCGCGGTTCCGCAAGAAGAACTGCTGCGCGCTCAACGCTACTTGATCGGTAAGCACGACATCGAATTGCAAAAGAACTCCAGCCTGACTTCGTCGATTCTTTTCGATCACATATACGGCATCGACTTTATGGAAACCTATAAGTTCACTGATCGTATCCGCGCGGTGGATACAGGTTCGATCCGAAATCTCGCCGAAAAAATATTCTCTCAACCTCCCGTGAAAACCCTAGTTGGTCCGACCAAGGCGGATGAATTTTAAAACTTTGGCATGATAGCGACCTTCACCGCTTCGGTTGGGCG
>JBEIHA010000284.1:0-4213 GCA_040381635.1 Pseudobdellovibrionaceae bacterium | reverse complement strand
AACTCTCACCCTCGCAACTGCGAAACTTGCAATCCGCCACCGGTGCCGAGGTCCTTGACCGCACCGGCGTGATTATCGAAATTTTCTCGCGCCATGCGCGCACCCGAGCCGCCAAGTTGCAGGTCGAAATCGCGCGGCTAAAATATTTGGCGCCGCGGATTCGTGAAACCGGTGGTGCAAGCGAACGTCAAGGCGGCGGAGTCGGGGGCAAGGGATCTGGCGAAAGTTCGCAGGAATTGGATCGCCGACATATCCGCGACCGGATCAAAGAATTGCGAACAGAACTAGAGACTGTTCAACAAGAAAGCAGCATTCGCCGCAACCGCAGGTCTGAAGAAAACAGCGTGGCGCTGGTTGGATACACCAACGCCGGGAAATCTTCTTTGATGCGCGCGATGACGGGCAGTGAAATTTTGGTCGCCGATAAACTCTTCGCCACCCTGGACACCACGGTCCGGCCGATGCATCCTCCAAGCTTGCCGCGCGTTTTACTGAGCGACACCGTAGGCTTTATCAAAAAACTGCCCCACGATTTGGTCGCTTCTTTTCACTCGACCTTAGAAGAAGCCTTGCACGCTGACCTACTTTTGTACGTGGTCGACGCCAGCGATCCGACCTTCCGTCAGCAGTTGGAGGTGACTAAACAAGTTCTAGGTGAAATCGGGGCGACCGAGCATCCAAGCCTAATGATCCTGAACAAACGCGATCGTCTAAGCTCGGCAGAAAGCGCGGCTCTGAAGGCCGAATATCCCGAAGCCATCCAATTGTCGACCCGCGACAAAGATGATCTGGCCGCTCTTCGCGAAACCTTGCTCCAGTTCTTCGAAAAAGACATGACCGAAGCCGACCTGATGGTTCCCTACGCCGTTCAGGGGGCGATCGGCGAGATTCGTCGACAAATGCGAGTGATCGGTGAATCCTATACAGAGGGCGGAGTGACTCTCAAAGTCCGGGCCCGCCAAGAAGACCTCGCCCGTGTGCGTGGCCGTTTTAAGATCTAAGGAGTTTTTATGATCAGCATCCGCATCGAGTTTCCTTTCTACGCCACATTTGAATCGCCTGAATTTGAAAGCAATTCCCGCGAGCTGCGCACGATCGCACTACAAAATTACCTGCTGAACAGCGGGATGGAACTGGGGGGCGAAGTGGAATCCTTCCAAGTCACTCAGTTTAGCGGCGATGACAACGGTGAGTTCTGGACCGTGGAAGTCGGGAAGTAAATTCCGCGTCTCATTCTGAGACGGTGACCTTTTAGGCTGACACCTAGTTTAACCATTAGCAAATTTCTCGCGCACAATGGCCCCGGCGCGGGCACGCCCTTTGGAATACACAGTCCCTATAGAACCTAAAGGGAGCTGTAAAGTGAACGCCAGAATCTTTTTAACGATAGTTTTAAGTGTTTCCGGAACCGCCATGGCCGAAACGATCGGCACCACCGGGGGCGGAAGCTTTATGTTTGGTGGATCTGCACCGGCAGCTACGCCCGTTGCGCCGGCCCCGCGCGCCCCCATCGACGTGCGAACTCCGATTCAGCGAAACACCGAAAATGCACTTCCCCCTTTGCCCCCACCGCGCCCGAGAGATCTGACTGCGCCTGCGGCAGCGATCACCCCCGCAACGAGCATCCCCGCTGTGGCCGGCGACATGCCCTTCAAAGCCAGCATCAATATTGGTAGCACTCGTTGTCCCGATCCCGTGGCCCATCCGAACGCGCGGCAAACGCCTGTGAAAGTCTACGTGGATCAGCAAACTCAAAGCATTCGCATTGAAACCCCGGATCGTCCGCGCCCGGTTGAATCACGCGTGTCGACCGGCGGTGGCCTGAAAATTCCCAATGGTGAATTAAAGAAGGCGCCGTACTGCGCGCGCACACCACAATTTCCCGCGGCCCCCGCCGCCCGCGCGGGCCAGCCCCTGATCATTTCGGCCGTAACGCCAGAGATGTTCAACGGAACGGGCTGCACCAGCGATGAGATTCGCGCCAAGTCGACGGTCTTTCCGATGTATCACACGCGCACTTTTACGGATAAGAACGGCAACCCCGTGCCCATGCCCAATGCGGTTCGTATTGCCGGCGGAATCTTTTTTCACGAAGTGCCACCGTCTTATCGTGAAATGCTAGGACACAATGTATCCGGCGATTGCGTGCGCTTAGCTCCGTCGGTCGCAAAATTTTTGAGAACACAAATCGCGAAATACGGAGCCATACAAGTGGAAGTCTCGGCTCCCCCGACGGTGGATCCCCGAATGCCGCAGTATTGCGACGACCGAATGGTGGCTGATGCTTCACAACGTTTGCGCCCCAATGCTCCTAATGTCGCCAGTCGCCCCCAGACGACGGGTACCGAAGATGTTTATGGTGGACAAGAATCCTTCTTCTCGGTTTTGGGTCGGTTCTTTACTCCGCAGCAGATGCCTTCTTCAGGGGCCCCGCGTCCGGCTAGACCGGTGGCGGGTTATCAAGCGGATCGCGGCGCTCGTAACTAATTTAAACTCCGAGGAAATTCCACCAGAACGGAAGTCCCGCTTCCGTTAGTCAATGGGCTTTTCACCGACAGGCGTGCGTCGTGCAGTTCCATCACTTCTTTGACAAACGAAAGTCCTAAGCCGGAACTTTTCAGTTTCGTCAAAGGTCGCTCGAGCGAGTAGAACTTTTCAAAAATACGGTCTATCGCAAAATGGGGGATGCCGACACCTTGGTCACGAACCTCAATTCGAACGGCATCGGACACGGAAACTAGGATTTCGATACGCTTACCGTCTTCTGAAAATTCAATCGCGTTCTGCAAAATATTTCGCACGGCCTGAAACAACAAGAAGGAATCCCCGTCGATTGAGGCTTCATCTCCGGAGACAACGATCTCGATATTCTTCGGCTTCCACAGACCCATCAGTGCAGACTTGGCCTCGCCCAAAACGGCAAGCACACCCACCTTCGTCATTTGATCCAAGTGACGCTTAGACTCAAGGGCGGCAATCTTTAAAAGTTGTTCGAGCAGATGATGCGAACGATCAGCTTCGTCGATGATGTTTTGTAAAAATTGGCGACGCTGAACGTGATCCATTTCTTCCAAACATAGCTCGGCCGCACCCTTGATCGCGGTCAAGGGGCTTTTCATTTCGTGGGTCAGAGTCTGCGTGTATTTCTCGATCGTTTTCTTGCCTTCTAAAGAGATGCGCATGCTTTCAAAAGCTTCACCCAGATGCTTCACTTCCTTGATGTTCGATTTAGGCAGGGTGCCGCGTTTGCCTTCCGAAACCTCGACGGCGTATTCGCGTAAGCGTTCCAGGGGCAGGGTGATCCACACCAAAATCAGCCCGCCAAGCAAGCCTAAAACAAGAACGGCAAAAAATCCGCCCAGAAACATACGACCCACGGCTCGGTCTAAAAAAATTAAAATGCTGCTTTCGGTTTTTATCGCCGTCGCGACACCAACGATCTTTCCACCTAAGGTGATGGGCGCGGCGACATGATAAACGGAAGTTCGGTTGTCTTCGGGATCAATGCGAGTGGAGCGTGCACCGTAACCGCCCACAAGCGTCCGGTGAACGTCGTTCCATTTAGAAAAGTCCTGACCGACTTGATCTTTGATGGTTGAAAAAACCACAACGCCTTTGTCATTCGTAACATAAAATTCCAAAGCCGTGCCGGACTTTACAAAATTGAATATGGGCGCATTCACTGCATGTGATTTGTAGTGTTCGAAGACCTTGGCCAGCGTGGCAAAACCGGCTTCGGACATGTTCTCGTTCTCAGCGTAGGCCGCGATCAAGTGGGCGTAGTCGACTAGCATCTCTTCGACCACTTGGGAGTAGCTGTCGCGCAGTTCGCCGCGAATCCATTGGGCGATGCTAAGAAAGCCGACCAGGACCACCAAACAAAGCGTAAGGAAGAGCCTACGTCTTAAGCTCAAGAACTTTGTCCTTCACCGAATAGCCGAGCCCACGGTGGGTGATGATAATTTCTTCATCGCTGAGGCTCTTGATTTTGGCGCGGATCACTTTGATGTGAGTGTCGATGGTGCGCTCTAAGCTCATGTCTGGTTCGATCCAAACTTTTTCCATAATCTGAGCGCGTGAATACACCCGTCCCGGATTTTCCAGCAAGAATTTGAGGATACCGAATTCGTAACGGCGCAATTCCAAATCCTGGTTTTTGAATTTGATCTGGAAGCGATCTTCGATGACTTCGAAATCGCGAATTTTCCGCGTT
>JBEIHA010000283.1:0-4236 GCA_040381635.1 Pseudobdellovibrionaceae bacterium | reverse complement strand
GTGTATTCAACGTATCGGTTTGACTGAGACACTGCGCCGGGAGCGTCAGAACTTCCATTTTTAGCGAAACCCTTCCCGTCCGCCCGAGCATAGCCCCAGGCAACAGTACGGAACTGTTCAGATAACCTTCTTTTGAAACCAAAATCTGCAGTGGGGTGCTACTCGAACCGACGTCGGAATCTTTAATTTCGATCGGCGTCTGCCCTAGTTTCCGTGGTGCCTGACCAGGGGCCGAAACAAACACATCTGCACCCACCGGATCCGTATCCAATTGAAGGGGCGCAATTGAACAAGCGGACAAAAAGCAAAGTCCACATGCCAAAGCTGTGATTCTAATAAAATAAAATTTTATCATTGTCTAATTGAGCGTCAGATCAAAAAAAAGGTCAAGAAAAACCAAGGGCTAACGCCCCTCTGGACCCAAACCTTTAACGCAGACTTCTTGCATGTTTGCCTTCTTCAGGTCTGGACCGAGGTACTGGCAAGCGCGCTTGCGCTCGTCCGCATCCCGCAAATGCAACATCAAATTGGAAAGTTGAACAGGACCAAAGGGTCGGCACTTTTTCAAAAAATTGGTTTCACCGCTTCGTAGTTGATGAGAAATCGCCAAGGCTATCGTCGGGTTTGCGCAGCTGTAATCCCGAGCCTGCGCAATGGCCCGATCGAAAAAGGGCTTTGAAGCCAAAACCGAATCCGCATTGTAGACAATTTGCGCAAAGGCCACCAAACGCTCACCGTCGCTGGTTTGCGAAGCAAGCTTCCACACATTTTCGGTGCACAATTCCTTAAGAAGATTTAGATCAGATACCACTCGACCGGGTTCGTAACACGAAAGCAGATTCTTGTACTCTGGAACATCTGCGGCCAAGGGCCGCAGCACCAGTAAAAAAATAACGAGAATAGACAATCGCAAGCTCATAACCTCAAGAGCTTACACTACCACCATCTTCTTACAAATCGAATCAAATGATTGCCGGCTTCAATGATATAGAGATTGCCCGCGCTATCAAAGGCCACGTCCGAAGGACCAAGAAGAGTTGCTGACGACGCTGCGATGGCCTCTTGCTCTAGACCCAAAGGACTGCCGCCGCGCATGACCGATACCGAGGCATCTGGACCAACGACGAGTGAGGTGTTCGAACTAAAGTTCACATTGTAGCGATCCTTACAGATCACATTATGAGGTGAGTTGTTACCATCTGAATTCCAATAGGCATTGGAAACACAAATTTGTCGATCAAACGCGGCCAGACCCATAGTCCACCCTGCGGTTCCCGGAGAGGGAATAGTGAAGATGGTCGTTATGGATGGATTTGAAGCGGTCCCGGCGGTCGCCGTCACATTGCCAAAAGGGACCGCTGACGTAAGGAAATTGACATAGCGAACGCGTGAAATACCGGTGTCCACGAAGTCGGTGAAAAAGAAATTCCCTGATGCAGGATAAACCGGATCCATCGCGATTTTTGCCGGGTAACGCACATTGGCGACAGGATTATTCAAGGTATCGCGCGCCGGCCCATCAACGACTGTTCCTGGCCGGCTGATGTTGCAATTGTTAATGAACTGACTGATCACCCCGGCGGATGTCACCCGAACAATGCAGTTGTCGTCACGAAGGGCGATGTACATAGTCCCGTTATTTGGATCAACCGCAAAGCCATCCGGATTAAAGAGTCTTACGGCCGTCGCGTTGGCACCATCTGAGTTCAGTGGTGAACCCGTATTCCACGCACCTGTTCCTAAAGAAAAGTTCCCCACCACCAGACCGGCTTGGCCGCCTGCGATGTTTTGTCCGTAAATCGACGCGGACGTAAGGCCTAAATTCACCGCACGGATTTGTGACATGGTGTTTGGGGTATTGTTTCCGTGGTTGTTGTTGTCACTAAACAGAAGCCATTTTGTGCCACCAGCGGTCGTGATTTGCACGTCCTTGACGTCGCGAGTATAAATATAAAGAGCATCATCGTTAAAGGTTTGGTCGCCACAGCCGCGACTTGCGATAGTTTGCACCATACCGCTCAACAAATCCAAATACCGAACTCGGCAGTAGACTTGATCGGTAAAGTAAAATCGATTCGCTTCAGAATCCACCACGCCCCGGAAGGGGCGATGCATACGCGCATCGACAGACGGAGTCGCCGAGTCATTGAAGTTCCCGTTCAAAAAGCGGAAGTAACCCGTCCCCAATTCCAAAGAAGTGAACAAAGCATTAGCGCCGCCGCCAGAAGCCAACAAGGACATATTCGCCGACTGCACCCGACCGTTGGTGTAATCGGCGATGTAAAGCTTACTTCCGTCATTTGAACGGGACAACTTTCGTGGATTACAAACACGAGATGACACACCATTTGTATTTGATAGGAACCCGCAGTTCCCATTGTAGTTAACCACCGGCCCCACGTCGCCATTTTCGATCGAAACAGCGGTCGCGCCCACACTGCCAAAACTCATCGTTGAGCCCGACAAGTTCAGATAAATAATTCGTTGAAAATCCCACACCGACAAGAAAAGACCACGCAAGGCATTGCCTGCCGTATTCCAGTCCACTTCAATGCCGTGAGTCGTCCAATTCAAAAACAGCCCCGCATCAGGAACACCCGCAGTCGGATTGACTATATAAGCAAAGCCGTAGCGGTTACCACCGCTCGCGGGATCGGTTAAAATCGACCCTAGCAAGACTCCCATGGTCCCAGGCTGAACATTGACTTTGCGGCTGGTGAACAGGGTGATCTCACCAGTCCCCGCGGTCATGGTGGTCCGACTGATGGGGTTGGTCGCGCAGGCAGAATCCGTGTAGAACGTCGCTTGTCCATCACCCAGCAATCGAATTGTTCGGTTAGTGGATACCGTCTGCGGTGTTGTCGCTCCCGAAAATGCCTGCACAGTGAACGGAACACAGTCCGAATAATGCATGGTGTTCGGGATCACGACTCGCATAGCGTTATGGCTTGTGCCGGCCACGGCGGCGGTGACCGTTAGATTTCCACTGGTAAAGTTTGTAGCTGATGCCGTAATATCCCCACTGCCCGCGGCTGTCGCCCTCATATAGAACATCTTCGACGACTCACCGGTAGAAAAACTGAGGGAAGTGATGGGGGTTGAACAGTCCGAAGCACTAAAGAACGTCGCAGCGGGAAGTGCCGAGACTAAATCCACAGTGACCGCCGCCGCCACTCGACCAGCCAAGCCATTAAACCGTGAGGTCACCAAATACGGCATACAGGCATCGGTGCGAATGATGTCTGGTCCGGAGATCATCATACTATGAAAAGTTGAAGTCGGACTGGCACTCAAGGTTGCCGCAGTCGCTTGAATTGTGCCGGTGGTGTTGGTTTGAGTGACCACACTCTTGCCGACGATACTGACGGGTGCCGCGGTGGTGATATCATCTGCCCAAAAGTTCTCAATCCAAGACACCGAGCCATTGGGGAAGGCGGTAAAGGCCGTCGATCCCGTATTGACCACGTAGGTACGAAAGTTGTTGTATCCACGCGCAACCGGATAAGGCGCCCAGTGGCTCTGCCCCCAAACATAGAGTCTACCCAACGGATCGATCGTCATCGCAAAGGGACCGATCAACTCAGCATCACCGGTTCGTCCAATGGTTCCTGTTGAAAAACCACCTATGGTGATATTGGCCGAGTAAACGTTGCCATTGTAAGTGGCGGTTGGCATTCTTCCGACCAAAACATCCGCGCGCGAATAATTGGCCGAATCGTTGATGTCGGCATTGACGACCTTAATGGCAGAAGACTGATAACAGGCCACATAGAGCACCCGATTTGCGCCCGTTCCCTTAAACGCTAAATCTGCCGGGTTCGCACAACCGTGATTTCGCCCCCAGTCATTGGCCGTATTGAATGCCGCTGAATTGTTTGCGGTGCCGCCCAAGAACAGCTGTGGATAATCCGTTGAATCCGGAAGACTTAAGACCCGGTGATTGTTGTAGTCGGCTATATAAAGGACTTTTCCTACCGGATCATAGGCTAACGCATTTGGCGTGGACATCTTGTAGAGCAGTCCCGCCGTTCCCCCCACGGTCGTATTGGCGACATTGGAATTTCCAGTTGAACCAGCCCCAAGAATAACCTTCATCTTACCGGCCGGAATGGTCTGATTGAATTTCGTCACCGCATAGCCAAGCTTATTGTAGTACCAAACAACGTGGCTCATATCGTCGGCGATAATCATATTGTTCAGTTCATCTTCGATCACTTTGGTGGGACGAATGCGAAT
>JBEIHA010000282.1:0-4240 GCA_040381635.1 Pseudobdellovibrionaceae bacterium | reverse complement strand
CGCCCCATTTCGCATTCGTCTTCGGCATTTCGGACAAACTTTTTGCATTGAGCGGCGACGTATTCACGATCCAGCTGGCCGCGGTCATTGTCCCGCTTGAAGACCGCATGGGCACAGGCCCTAAATGATTTGTGATTGTCTTTGCCGCTACCAAAAAACCATTCCCACAAACTGGCGTGGGCCGGCGCAGACACAAGGGTCATGACCAACAAAGCGGGCATCAAAAGCTTAATTGTCTTCATCCCCCCTTTTTAAAGTCCTGGGCTTTATCCCGCAAGTTTATTTCCGCCAGAGCTCGCGCCTTTGGAAAATCTCCCGATTTGTCTAATCTATGGTTGTGAGGGCCATAAGCACTTATCCCCTTAGGCCTCCCGATTGCTCTACTCACCACGACACCGGCGTTGGGGCGCTTATCGCTAAGGAGAGCACCCCGGCCTGGGCCCATTTACGGCTGAACTGTGAAATAAAACCAAGGAATAGGTTATGAACATCTCACTCGTTTTCGTCTCTTCTCTCGCTCTTGTTTTGACCGCCTGCGGGGCGCATAAGAACAGTCGCCCTGGTCCCGGCGAAGCCGCGGGCTCGCGTGGTCAATTGAAATACGAATTCTCCGGAACCATCAACAACACGAAATGCACGACCCGGTTGCAAGTGGCCACCAAGAAAGACGTGCTTTGCCAAGCCTTGGGTGACGAAACCGTCAACAGTAATTGCGCAACCGAAAGCCGCAAGAAGTTGTTCAGCGCCTTAGGCTGTGATCCCGCCAAGCACGTCGACATCGATAGTTACGTTTTCGGGAAATGTCCCACCGTTCATCACATCAACAGCAAAGAAGCGCAATGTGAAGCTTTGAAGAACGATCCCTTAAATGGCAACTGCGCCATCAACGCCCGTATGCAAAAGGCCAAAGAGCTTTCTTGCGAATAATTATTTGCAGTTATTTAAGCGACCGGCTTGGCAGCGCGCGCGGATCGCGCCTGAAGAAATAGAAAACAAATTGTTGCCATACTGACCGCCGATGTCGGGCCGAGGGCCCGTGCCGACGCTCGCCACGCTGATGACCGGAGTACTCGCTCCCGGAAGGGCGGGTCTCGATGCCGAAAAATTGGGGTCGGCAAAAGCCGGGTCGGTGGGACAAGACGCCTTGACCTTATCCAGATCCGCGGCCGAATACTGGGCCTGACAAAGCGTGGGATTATTCGCGCAGGCGGGGGTTCGATTTTTCTCCAATTGCTGACAGCTGGGACACATTCCCCGCCCCGCCGTTTTACAGAAATTCACCGCGGACATGTTTTTACAGTAAACGCTCGCGACGCCGTTGCGCGCCTCAGTCGGATTGCAATAGCGTGCGGCGAATTTTTGGCAAGCGGCATCGTCCGGCTTGTCTTTACAGCGCGCTTCCCAGTCAGCGTTACACTCGGGATTGCTTTCTGAACCGCGCTGATATTGCAATCCAATGCCGCGCTCGGATTGGAGCTACCCATCGCCGCATGACGAGCATCCACTTTTTTATCGCTCTGCCCGTTTTTGATCGCGGCCATAGCACCCGCGCCCACGGCCAATCCGGCAGCGCCCATCAGCATGGGATTGCTGCCGATTCCAGACTCCGTTGCGCTGACAACGCTGGCTGCCTGCGAAACCGCCTGCGTGTTCGCCGCACAAGCCGCGGTCATCTGAGCGATAAAGGCATCGAGACTTTGGCAATCCTTGGGCGTGCACTTGGCTGCGGGGCTGGGCTTACACTTAGCTTTTGAAGCGGTGCACATCGACTGTGCAGAACACGCGGTCGATATGCCTTTGGCGCCTACCGTTACCATTTGGCTCCCGCCCTGTTGCATGGACGCTTTGGCCTCGGCCGCGATTTCTCGGCCGCCAGCGCTTGGTTGGTCGCATCTGATAAAAGATGTTTATCCACCGCGAGTCCGCATTCCTTCACTTGAGCACAAAGTGATGCAGCACCCGTGCCCGAGGCAGATGACGGCGGCGCCTTAAGTGCGATCGCGATGACGAAAAAAATGCCAATCCTATTTAGGGACCAAGTCACAATAACGTATCGGTCTAGTTCAGTCCGCGCATGAAGCGATTCTCAAAATGAGATGATGTTAACGGAAGTCGCGCAAAGGATCCTTCTTATCTACATACTTTTCCCAGTTTTCCATAACCCAAGGGAAATTTAAGAAAACCATGGGCGCGAACCAAACTCCGCGGATCGGGCCCAATTCCCATTCCAAACTGGATTCGGTGAAGCCACGCTGAAACGTCAGCACATTCCCCGTGATTCGACTTTGTTGTTCGTCGTGCTCGCGCGACACTTGATTTTCTGAAATATAAAAATTGAAACTGAGATCCACTTTCTGGCCTTCGCGTAATCCCATGCGCGTAACGAAGGATAGGCGGCAGACCTTGTCGATCAAAGCCAGGACGTACACACGCAAATAGGGTTCGGCCCCTTCGATTCGCGTCTTTTTAAAGGCGCAGCGCGAGCCTTGCGTGAACGTGAGGCGCGCATTGATCACGCCCTTGATCCGCCTGCGCGAAAGCACACCGGGATAGGACAGCATCTGCTCGATTTCTTGGCGCAGCTGATCCAAATGCCCGATGTGTTCCGCGTACTGAGCGAAATCCGCCCCGTGCGCACCCCAGGCTTCTTCAGGCCATTCGGAGCTACCCTTGGCTTCAGCGTAAATCTTGTCGTAATAGTCTTGCCCCGGGGGTTTCATCATCCCTTCGCCTTTGGGTGAAAGCGCTCTTAAAGTCAGATTGCCGCGGGAACCGCGCGATTTTCCGCGACCGGCCTTCTGACGGGTTGCCCGACCTTGGCTCGGTGAAGCCGCTTTCACTTCTTGAAATTGCACTTCTAAGGTTTCGGGGACGGGTTGGCTCTCCATGATTGTTAACCAATGGAAAAGCAGAGCATGTAGACTCAAAGAGACAAACAGAAATCCTAGTCGGACCACCAGGACAAATTAACCTACGCACATCAAGGCTAAATGAAATCCGAATGAGCGATCGTTCATCCGGATTGTCGATTCTGAAGGGGAATTAACGACCGGTTGGTTTTTTAGTCGGCGCCGGCACTTCGCCGTCAGCACGAACCGGCGTGAACCCGGAAAATCCAGAGCTTAAAGTTTTTGTGGGCTTCACTTTTTTTACGGGAACTTCGGCTTTCGCGGATTCTTTAGTCGGCGCGAATTTCTTGTCATCGCCCTCGACGCGAATGGGAGCAAAACCCCAACCCGCATCAGCGCCTCGCTTGACCTCGGGCTGAGGCTTCACTTCGGCCCAGCCCCCGTTGGTGTTGACGGAAGCTACGCCTTCGGAATCTTTGGCGATGGCGGCTTTTTTGGCGGCCCCAAATTTCGCTGGCGAAACGGTCTGGTTTTTCTTACCGCCGCGATCGATCAAATTCGGATCCATGCCGGCGTGAGCCGTGATGTAAACTTGGCTTAAGATCAAGAGACTCAACATTTTCAACATGGTTCCTCACTTATTTGATGGTGCGATCGCCCTTAGACAAGGTCTATCAAGTTCCCCCGGCTAAGGATAGATGGCCTTCGAGGGTCGGCAGAATTTTCAAAGCGTTTTTAGTCGTGTTCAGGCTCGATGATGACGGAGCGACCCTCCGGATCTTTGATTTTTAGCCAAAATTCGCCACGCCCTTGGATGGACACTCCCCGAGTTTCCAAACGCGCTCGAGTCTCGTCGAAATTCTTCACAGTCAGAACGACTGTGCCCTGATCGGTCCGGCCCGGGTCAGACTCGAAACAAAGGAGTCCCCCCTCAAGGTGATAGTTCACGTAGGTGTCGTCATAATCCGGCCTAACCGTGCCATCTTTTTTGAATGTGCCCAAGGGCAAACTCAGAATGCCTTCATAGAACTCGCGGATTTCAGCCAGTCGAGTGGTGTGGAAAATAATGGCGTTGAGCTTCATGACGTTTAATTAAAAAGAACCTTCGACCCGGGCAAAGCAATTGTGGGGATTGCAAATATCACCCGAACCACAGCAACGCGCAGTTTCCTGTCTAGACAGGGTATGTTGCGTTAAAATAGATGCAGCATCTCAAACATCGCATCCAAGACGGCCAAGGCCGTGATGTCCGAGGTGTCAAACGGCGGCGACAATTCGACGACGTCACAGGCCACCAAATTCTTGATTTTCAACGCACGAAAAATGCGCTGCACTTCGTAGGTCGTTAAGCCGCCAGGCACAGGGGTGCCGGTGCCGGGCGCGCAGGCCGG
>JBEIHA010000281.1:0-4246 GCA_040381635.1 Pseudobdellovibrionaceae bacterium | reverse complement strand
CCCTCGGTTTTTAAGAAATCTATCTAAAATCACAGAATATTTGCATTTTAATTCGAGCCTCAAAGGACACGCCTGCCCTGACCCTTATCGCCAAACACTTGAGAGTTTTGCGTGGTGGAAGCAGCAATTTGAAAAAGCTCCGCCTGGCATAAAGTTGTTGGTGAAAAGTTTGATCGATGAAACGCGCGTTAACCGGCAGAACACCAAAACCCTAAAGATGGAAACCGAGAAGAGCCCTTGCCCCCAAGGCTTGATTCATAAGCTCTTCACCGAAGTCCACTTGATTGCTCGCCATATCGGAAAGCGCGGGAAGCCCGCGGAAGTTTTGAAGCCTTGGGAACAGCCCGCACCATACGAACCAGGTCCTCACGAATACACCGTTTCTTGGAACGCCATGAAGCTTTACGCCACTCGCTTTTTCGGCGAATCCCCACAGCGTCTACGACAGACGATGGATTTAATGGCGAAATTGAAATTCGCAGAACTTAAAATAGGCAAAAGTGACGAGGGTGAAGAAACCCTAATTGACGTGCATTTCTACGACGTGCAGTTGTGCGAAGACTTCGCAGAGTTCTATCAATACCACTTGTTCAAAGGCAGTCGGGCCGAGGCCATTTACGTGGATCCTTTAGCTTTGAAAGTGGCTAAGGCCTTCGTGCAAATGTCGGAGGGCGCGCCGGTGAATCACAAGGGTGCGTCGCAAGTGGATTACCAAATCGTTTTAAACGAATGCAAAGCGAAGTACCAAATTGATCTGAAAAACACACACTTGGACGCCCTAGAGCGAAAGGGTTTGTTTTGCGTGCGCAAGAGTTTCGACGACGGCCATGTGGAAATACAGTTCGACCGTATCGAGTTCGTCAAGATGGCCCATTTCTGGAGCATCATTTTCGAAATCGATAAGTGGAACGACAAAGGCTTTGTTGATCTCAACGAAAAAGAAGAGGTGGCCGCCAGTGTCGAAGGGGAATGCTTAAGCTGTCACGGCAAGATCGACAACAACAATAAATTCTGCCCACATTGCGGTCAGAAGTTAGCGGCCGCCGCGTAATGTTGCGCTGGCAGGGTTTTGCCAGCTTCAATCACTCTGATTTCTTAGTTGAAGCGTAGTTTTCGCGGATCCAGGTCCGCGCGAACTTCAAGAAGGTATCGTTGATGCCGAAGTAGGTCGCCTGTACCTGAAAGAAGCCCTTTTCCTTTGGATGATCAGCGCAAGCGTAAACGCGAGCCGCAAGGCAGCTGTTAGGCGCATTTTCGAAAATGGACTTGCGTAGGTAAATCATCGTGCCGGGTGCGATCGCCTGTTTGCTCCTCAGGCTGGCCCCGTACTCACTCAAAGCTTCCAAATACAAATTCTTAGCGACGTGAACCGAAAGCTGCGGTTGGCTCCAGCCGACGTTGTCGAATTTGTACATCGTGTTCTTGTTAGGTAGGTACTCACTAAGTAAGAAGAGCATCTGACGCGTGTCTAAGGGTTTGATAAAATAGCCAAGTAAATATTTCGAATTTAACCAGTTTAAATTTGGTTTAGATTCATTTTCCGCGGTCACGAAAAATTTAAGTTGTTCAATGTTCTCGCACAATCCCACCTGGACCGCTCGCGTTCGTAGGCCCTCGATCCAAGAAGTGGGGTCATCGGGCACAAAATTGGAATCTATAATCACAAAATGCAATTTCGCCGAGTTTTTTTCTCGATTCATGCGCATGGCAATATCGCTCAAAGTTGAAGGCGACATTTCGATCGTCACCACGTGTTCATCGGCGCCGCGATAAATTTTGAAATTGACCGCGCGCCGCTCGCCAGTAGCGTCCTTCAAGGCCAGAAGCTTTTGTAGGACGCGGCCTTTGCTGGCCAGAAAAGCAGCTTCTTGCATGATCAAGTTGGACTCTTTTTCTTGAATCAAATTTAACCATGCATCGGGCGCCGCGAACAAAAGATCTGCTTGGTGTCCTAAAAATTTATCTTCGGCCGTCGGGCTCGGATCCACACTTAGGCATTTCAGATCGGTCGCTGAAACCGTAAGCGATACGGGATTGCGATAAAACTCACTTTCCTCGGAGGGATGTATCGGTCTTTCGTCATTTCCGCCCCCGTCAAAATATTTCTGAAGAAAATACTGGTACGAGCTTTCGTGAAGGACGTCGAGCTGGTCCATTTCCTTCTTCAAAACGAGATCCAAGTTTGCGCCTGCAATTTCGTCCGGATCTACAATGGCGACGCCAAACGAGTTGCTGGTGCCGGGTTCATTCCAAAGAGCATCCGGATTGTATCGAAATTCCTCGCGGCGGTCTTTGAGCAAACTCTGGTAGCGAGGCGCTTTACTCAACACTCGGCGAATGCTCGTTAGTGCAGTTTTACTTAAGCCGAAGTAACTGAAGTAAACCAAAAACTGACCCGGGAATTCGGGGTGGGGTTCTGATCGAAAAACCTTACCGCGAAATTCAAGGCGGTTCTTTTCCCCTGGCAAAGTGATATAAAAATGGCCGGGCAAGCCCTTACGCAAAGGGATGGGGTTGCGAATCGCCAGGCCCACGTCACTCAAGCGATCTACTTTGGAGATTTTTGAAATCTCGATTTCTTGCTGAACTTCCTGATTGAACAAGAAGCTTGGCGTAACTTTCTTCGGCAAAGTCATAAAGATTTGCATCTTCTGGAGGAACACCAAGCGGTCAATAGGTAGGTAAATCAAATCGTCGAGGAGGGGATGAAGGACATCAAGTTTGCTGATGCCGTCGTCCTCATACTTAAGCATCAGCATGCGGGGAGGTGCCCCCGCGGGCCAGTACTTGTAAAGTTTCATATTGGTGCGGACTTTATCGATCCACGGTCCCGATTTTTCGCCGATGGTGTCGAGCGCAAAAATCAGCGTATGAATTTCGCTGAAAAGTTGCAGCTCGGCGCCCTCGCTGTTTTCGGCAATCGCATTTTCGTCAGGAGGTGGGTCATTTGACCGGTCGCGAAAATAGAGACTTTGAAATTCTTGATTGGTCTTGAACGTGGCAAGGCGCAAGTCCTCCATGCCCAGTTCACCGAGGAACTGTTCAATCTGACGCTTAAGGCGGTCATCCTGAACGACGGCGACTACATTTGGCATTTTCTCGGCTTCTCCACATTGATCCGCCCCGGCGGATCACCCCACATAGATTTCATTACACGCTATTTTGGGGCTGTGTATCAAGGGCAGAGCCGTCGGAAGGTCCAGCCCGTAGGCGCTTTTTCGAATTCGAAGCGGTCATGTAAGCGGTGGACGTAGCCAATCCAGAATTCAAAGGTCTTTGGACGAACCAAATAACCACCCCAATGTTCGGGGCAGGGTATTTCTTGATCCGCGTACTTTTTGTCGGCAGCCGCCCACAAGGCTTCAAGCTCGGCGCGGGACCCGATGGGCTGACTTTGCTGGGAGATAAATTGACTTAGCTGGCTGTCTCTGTGACGTGATCGCCAGTAAGCGACGGATGTTTCGCGCGAAGTTTTCTCGGCCGTCCCGGAGATCTTGATTTGTTTAAAGAACGGATCGAAATAGAAAAGTAGCGCCACGTGTTTGTTTTTTTCAAGCTCCGCACCCTTGCGACTTTGATAGTTAGAGTAAAAAACAAAGCCTTCTTCAGACCACTGTTTACACAACACAACGCGCGAATGCAGATCACCCGTCGAATTGAAGGTGGATACAGTCATGGCCGTCGGTTCGCGGATCTGCGGGGCGGCTTTGGCCTTAGTCATCCATTCTTCGAAGATGGAGAAGGGGTTCGATGCCGGGCCGATTTCTGAGGTGTTGTCCATCGCTTGTCATCTCTGCGGTTAGCTGCTTAACTGGAGTTTAGGAGGCTACGCATGAACGATCAAGAGGCAGTTCGGCAATTTATCGACCAAGTACGTTGGCTTTACGAGCCCGAGTTCGGCGATTTCAAGCGCAAGCTGGGGCTTTACATTCAGCGCCTCGAAGAAGCTCATCCTTCGTTAAAGAGCGGTCGCGCCAAAGAGGTCATCGGCGAAATCAAAACCAGCGTGGTCTTCAATCCCAACGGCGACATCGAAGTGACTCGCCGCCAAGTGATCAAAATGGCGCAGGAACTGCTCATGGTGGCGCCGAATGGCCAAATCCATTAGACGTCGGTCGGCCGCAGCTGCGGCCTCGCGGGAACATTGGTCGGCCGCGTTGGCGGCCTTCCCGATCATCCGGCGGCTTCGAAAGGTGCTTTGATGAAGTCCACGTCTTCTGCGAAAACGCTATCGCGAACTGCCCCT
>JBEIHA010000280.1:0-4265 GCA_040381635.1 Pseudobdellovibrionaceae bacterium | reverse complement strand
GTCCCTATATGGGCAGAAGTAGCACAGGGGTCGACGCTCGCTTATGTTGAACACAGGTAAATCAAAAAGTCGAATCCACTAAAACTGTGATGCCGGTTTGGCTCCAATACATTTAACGGCGCGCCAAGCGCCCAAGTGAGCGCCCACGCGAACAGCTCACCGCTAGGTGAGCCACGCACTAGCAACATGAGGCTTGGGGAGTCAGAGGGACGACCATAGGTCGTCCCTAATGTTGGTACCCGGGACAGGACTTGAACCTGCACACCTTACGGCACTGGCTTCTAAGACCAGCGTGTCTGCCATTCCACCACCCGGGCACGAGTGATTCTATCGTTTAAGCCTTAATCAACTTCTTGTAGTCGGGAGCGCGCATCAGTATCGCCAATTCTTTTTCGGTGTCCATTTCGATGCGGATCAACCAGCCATCGTTCATCGGATCGTCGTTCAGCGTGCCGGGGTTTTCCGACATCGACAAATTGACTTCGATCACGGTGCCCGAAACCGGGGCGATCAAATCCGAAACCGCTTTCACCGATTCAACGACGCCGAAGGGCTCACCCTGAGTGACCTTTTGGCCTTCTTCGGGAAGCTCGACGTAAACCACTTCACCTAAGTTGTCTTGCGCGAATTCGGTGATGCCGACGGTGACGACGTTTTCGTCGACCTGAGCCCACTCGTGATCCTTGGTGTAGTAGTATTCTTCGGGGACATTGAAGTTAGACATTAAGTGCTCCTTTAAAAATCATTTTTTATTCACGAAAGGCGTGGGCACAACTTCGGCTTTAAATCGGCGCCCGCGGATTTCCACGTTAATCTGTTTTCCATCCCGCGCCCACTCTTTTTCTAAGTACGCCACGGCGATATTTTCGTTTAACGACGGTGAGGGCGTGCCGCTGGTCACGATGCCGATCTCTTTGCCCTCAAGCGAAAACAACTTGTAGCCCTGGCGAGCGATTCCGCGCTCCAGCATTTTTAGGCCGATCAGTTTTCGCGGCAAGCCCGCTTCTTTACCGGCCAAGATTTTCGCGCGGCCCACAAAGTCTTTTTTGTCCGGCTTAATCACCCAGCCTAAGCCCGCAGCAAATGGATTCGTGACGTCGTCGATCTCGTGGCCATAAAGGGGGTACTTCATTTCGGTGCGCAGAGTGTCGCGTGCGCCCAAGCCCACGGGGGAAACGCCCAGATCAACGCCCTTTTCGAGCAACTCGCGCCACAGCTTCACGGTGTGATTCGCGGGTACGAAAATTTCGACGCCGTCTTCGCCGGTGTAGCCGGTGCGCGCGACCAACAAGTGATCTCCACCGAAAGCGATGGAGCGAAATTCGAACGGAGGAATATTCGCGACGGCATCACCACAAACCCGGCCCGCAAGCTTAAGTGCGTTCGGCCCTTGCACCGCGATCTGCCCCCATTGTGCACTTTCATTGGTGATCACGGCACCACGGTTATTGCTAAGCATCCACTGGAAATCTTTTTCGGTGTTGGAAGCGTTCACGCACAGCAAATAATCCGCGTTTTTTTCGACGCAATAGACGATCAGGTCATCGACCAATCCCCCGTCGGCATTCGGCAGTAACGTGTACTGCGCTTGGCCGTTTTCCAAACGGCCCGCAAAGTTGGTGGTCAGCCATTCGACCGTAGCCAACGCGTTGGGACCTTTAATACGAACTTCGCCCATGTGGGACACGTCGAAAAGACCTACGCCCGAACGGCAGGCCAAATGCTCCTCGCGCAGTCCTTGATAGGACACGGGCATGTACCAGCCCGCGAAATCGACCATTTTGGCGCCGAGGGCGATGTGCTCCGGGGCAAGGGGCGTGCGCCGTGGTTCTGAAGTTGATGTCATGCCGCCCAAATTCGTCCCTAATGCGAAAAATGGCAACTTTTTTCCTCTGGAATCAAAGACATAGGGCGTTCAATTGGCCCTGGCCTTGCTCTAGTGGACAGCCTGGTCCTAGGAGGGCCTTGAACGTGATTCGTAAAAGCCTGATTGTTTTAGTTTGGACGGCCGCCTTAGCCGCTTGCGCACCGTCCGGAAATCAGGCCGGAAGCAACAGCATGCTGGGAACCACCGGTTACACCAGCCCCGAAGGCTACGATTACGTGGCAGGCGGCGATGAGCGGGTGGAACGCGCCCTACGCGAACCCGAAAACCCCTCCGCACCCGTTAGCCCCAAGCCTGCGGCCCCGGGACAACCTCAGGCGAAGCCCTTACGCGAAAAACTGAAGGAGTTTGAAATCTCCCGCTTTCACGTGAACGAAACCGCGGCAGCCCGGTTTGGCGAAGCCAAAGTCGCCCTTAAAATTTTCTTTAATACCGGAGCCATGCCCGTCGCATTCAAAATCGATCTGGTGGGCGCGAAACCTAAGTTCAACGTGAACGGTGTTTCCTCGGGCTTCACCTTGGCCGGCGAGCTTAACGATACCGAGCACCAGACGCGCGGCGAATTCACCTTGACCGAAAACTCCAGCGGCGAAAGCGCGCGGATCTTTTACTGGGCCTACAAAGCGAAGTTACGTGTGCGCGAAAACCGCACCGTTCAAGTGACCCCAGGAAGTCCTTTTGAGAGGCAAATAAAAGATTTGCGCGACAACACTTTCGGTTGGGTCAACAACTGGACAATCGTGCGCGGCGTTTCGTTTTTTCTGGTCGATATTGTTAAGGTGGTTCCGCACGGATCTTCGGCGAACCCAGATTCTTTGCTCAGCTTCAAGGGGCCCTCACTACGAACGGGCGAAGCCGAACACAATGTGGAGGGCATCGGTTCTGCCCCCAATCGCATCAAACTGGTCGGTAACGGCGAAGAGGGTGCGGGACGAATGTTCCAAGTGACGATGCAGGATCCGCAAACCAAGCAGAACAACGAATTTATGTTGGATCTTGAACTGGATACGCCGCAAGCCCCGCCGGGCCAAGCTCCAGCCGCTCCGGTCACGCCGGACGAACCCGTAGAAGAGCCCGAATATGAACAGGAACCGACGACATTGCCCAATCCGCAGGCGCCTGTGCCGCAACCCCAAATCCCCGCACAACCGGGCACTCCGCAACCAGCCCAGCCTGCGCAGACTCCGCGCACGCCGACACCTGCGGCCGAACCCGTGCGCACCGGAAAATCGTATTTGCGCATAAACGCCCATCTGCCCCGAACCGCGAAGATGACCAATGACTTCAATCGCAATCGCAATTTGAGCGGCGTAAAACAATGGATAGAAAAATACCGCGGCAGCTGGAGAACTTCGCTGCAGGCGTTTTACACCTACGCCAATCCCTTTCGCCGCGTGATGGAAAAAGTCGGTCAGGCCTTCGACGTGTCACCGGCCTACGCTTATCTAACGGTCATCGAATCCGTATATTTCACCGGTGGCCGCTATAAAATCCAGAATGCTCCGAATTCCACGGCGCTAGGACCATTTCAGTTATTGACTGGCACCGCGCGCGAAGTGGGTCTGATGGTGGGTGGTAGCGACGATGAACGCCGCTATTTTGTGCCATCATCTTGCGGAGCCGCCAAGTACGTACGCAAGCTGGTGGATCGATTCGATGACTCGGATTCAACGGTCGCCATCTTGGCTTACTTCCAAGGCGACGGCGGCGCGGCCGCGGCGATCTATTGTTCGTTCGATCCTAACGCCGGCAATCGCCAAGCCTGTGCGAGTCGTATCAACAAAAATTTCTCGGGCCAGGACTACAATCGATTCTTGCGACTGACCAAGAGCTACAATTATTCGTACGCCGAAATGGACCGCATGGCCGCGATTCCTCAACACATGCGCGACTACGTGAATAAAAAGCTGGCGATCTATTTTATTTCGAACGACATGGCTAAATATGGTTTCTCGACCGACGGCGCGCCGACGGGATTTCCTTCGAACGGGACCGTCATGCCCGGTCGCGCCTTGAAAGACCGTGAATGTCATTCGGCGGCTTCAGGAATTCTGTGATCGCTTTCTTGGCGGCGCTTTTTCTAGCAGCTACACAGGCTTTCGCGATAAGCGCCGATCCCTATTTCGGCATGAGTCCAAGTGACCGCAGCAAATATCTTCAGCTTGCCTTACGCTCGGTCGTGGCTGTGCACGCCGTGGACGGTAGTCGTCGTTGCAGCGGCACTTTGATTTCGCGTAATCAAGTTCTGACCGCCGCTCATTGCTTTGATCAGACTTCCGGCCAGCCGCTGCCTAAATTCCAAATTTTGTTGATGAGCTCGCCGCAAACCATCGTCCATACGATAGGCGTAAAAAAGGTGCATGTTCACCCCCTTTGGCTG
>JBEIHA010000279.1:0-4269 GCA_040381635.1 Pseudobdellovibrionaceae bacterium | reverse complement strand
TTACTCGGCATTGTGCTGACATCGGCTTTGGTATTCTTGGCTTCGTATTGGTTTGTTTCAAGTGAAGAGGCCATCCGCCGCTCTTTGGCTTTGATCATATTGGCCTGTCCGTGCGCCATGGCCTTTGGTACGCCGCTGGCGTTAGCGGCGGCCCTTCGTCGTGCGCAGAAATCAGGTTTGGTTGTTCGCAATGCGGACATCTTTGAAAAATGTGTGGGCGTGGATACAGTTTTCTTCGACAAGACGGGGACGCTCACAGAAAGTGACTTGGCTCTTGTTCCACCTCCGCAGCCGATTCCTGGCGTTTACCAAAAAGTGGTCTTGGCTTTAGAAAACGAATCGATGCATCCCATTGCATTTTCCTTTCGACAGGCATTTGGTTCCCACACGCAGCTGCCGCCGGTCGACGGGCTCACCGAAAAGCCGGGTTTCGGTGTTTCTGGTTTTGTTTACGGGAAGTTTTACGAGATCCGCAAGAACACCAAGCCCAATTCACAAGTCAGCTGCACTCTTTTCGAGGATCAACATCCGATTCAGACATTTGTTTTTCAGGCTCGACTTAAGCCAGGTGTCCACGAAACGTTGCAGGCGATTCGTGCTCTGGGAAAGAGAGTGATCTTGCTTTCCGGTGACACGCGCGAAGTGAGCCTGGTGGTAGGTAAGATGCTGGGCTTTCGTAGCCAGGACATTCTCGCCGAAATGGACCCCGCCGGAAAGCTTGCAGCGGTGACGGAAAATCCACGCAGCATGATGGTCGGAGACGGCGTGAACGACAGCCTCGCGATGATGCGATCCCAAGTGGGAGTGGCAGTCAGCGGAGGAATGGAGACGGCACTTCGCAGCGCTGATGTTTATCTTTGGGAAGAAAGTCTCGACGGGATTACAAAACTTTTCGCCATTTCGGCACGCTGTATGCGGACGATCAAAACAAATTTATTTATTTCAGTTTTCTACAATGCCGTCGGCGGTGGGCTCGCCCTTTTGGGCTTCATCGATCCCTTGGCCGCGGCACTCCTTATGCCTTTAAGTAGCGGATTTATTTTACTCAGCACGTGGATCTCGACCAGGAATTCATGACCGTATTGTATTTTATGATTCCAATTTCGCTAATGCTTGGATTTTGGCCAGCCAAATTTGATTTGCCTTGGATTACATTTGGACGCTTAAGAACCCTGCACACCAATGCGATCTTCGTTGGATATCGTGTCACTTTTCTAAATTAGGTCACGCCAATGAATTTAGTCTAGCTCTTGTTGTACGCAGCTAGACCACTTATGATGATCGAACAACGTCGAAGTCACCGGCCTAGGCCCTTATTCGACCGGTTCTTGATCTTCTGTCACGTAACCGTATTCGCGCTCTTTACGGTAGAGTGTTCTGCGGTTAATCCCCAAAATCTGTGCCGCTTTTTCTTTGCGGCTGCCGGTTTTTTCTAGAACCAAGCCGATGTAGCGTTTTTCAAGCTCTTCCAGGCTTGGCATGTTAGCTACATTTTGTCCGAAGAAATTTTCAAAGCTTTTTTCTTCACCCACCGGGATATCGTGGGCTTGGATGATCGGAGTCCGTGACAAGACCACCAACCGTTCGATCAGATTCTCTAACTCACGGACGTTGCCGGGCCACGATAAACCCATCAGCATTTGCAAAGCTTCGGGCGCGAAGCCGTGAACCCGTCCGCCATTGAGCAATGAGTATTTATTTAAAAAATGTCGGGCCAACAAAGGGATGTCCTCGGGGCGATG
This sequence comes from Pseudobdellovibrionaceae bacterium, assembly GCA_040381635.1. Lineage (GTDB taxonomy): Bacteria > Bdellovibrionota > Bdellovibrionia > Bdellovibrionales > UBA1609 > JALHOQ01. The sequence continues at coordinate 2,527 of JBEIHA010000279.1, read as the reverse complement.
GCGGAGGGCTGGCATCACCACCGGAATTACGGCTAAGCGATAGTAAAGATCTTCGCGGAAGGTGCCATTGGCAATGGCTGTTTTCAAATCTTTATGGGTAGCCGCAATAATACGCACGTCGATCGAACGGCTTACCGTGGCCCCGACCGGGCGAATCGTGCGTTCTTGAAGCACGCGCAAAAGCTTGGCTTGTAAGGCAATATCCATGTCGCCGATTTCGTCTAAGAAAAGAGTGCCGCCCTCGGCTTCTTCGAATAAACCGCGCTTGTCCGAATTGGCGCCGGTAAAGGCACCTTTCGTGTAACCGAACAATTCGCTCTCCATAAGGGAGTCGGGAATGGCCGTGCAGTTGACCGCGACAAAACTTTTGTCATGGCGGGGGCTGCTCTGGTGGATGGCGCGAGCGATCACTTCTTTTCCCGTGCCGGATTCCCCGGTGACCAAAACGCTGGAATTGGATGGGGCTAAGCGTTCGATCAGATCAAAGACTTCGCGCAGGGCTGGGCTCTTGCCCACGATTTCGCGGACGGTCCATTTGCCTTTGACTTCTTTGCTTAAGGATAAGTTTTCGCGCTTCAGCCGACCGAACATAACGGCACGTTCGACGGCGTGGCTCATTTCGGCCAATTTAAAGGGTTTGGTCAAATAGTCAAAAGCGCCCTTGCGCAGTCCTTCGACCGCTGACTCTACGCTGGCGTAGGCGGTCATCAAAATCACGGGAACATCGGGATGTTTGGGTTTGAAATGGCGAAGCAGACTTAAACCATCCACATCGGGCATGCGCAGATCGGTCAGGACGAGTTCCACTTGATCGGCTTCGGGGGTGCCCCCGTTTAAAAAGACCAGAGCCTCGCGTCCGTCGGCGAAATGACGAACCCTGTAGCCGTCCATTTCCAGTTGATCGACGCACATGGAACGCATTTCGGGATCGTCATCGATCACCACGATTTGGCCCGCAAATCCTTCATTCATGGTCGCATCTCCTAAATTGGCCGGGACAATTAATCCATCAGCGGCTATAAGATAGGTCATGGACCAAGCCTTAAGCAAGCAGTTACAGGACCAAAAGTTCGCCCTGGATCAAGCCGCCATCGTCGCTAAAACCGACGCCAAAGGGCTGATCACCGAGGTGAATGAAAAATTTTGCGAGATTTCAGGCTACTCCCGTGAAGAATTGATCGGGTGCGATCACCGCATCGTGAATTCGGGGACCCATCCCAAACCCTTTTTTATTGAACTTTGGAAGACCATCCGCGCGGGCCAAGTTTGGCGCGGGGAAATCTGCAACCGGAAGAAGACAGGCGAGCTTTACTGGGTCATGACGACCATCATTCCGTTTATGGACGAAGATGGCAGACCTTATCAGTACACTTCGATTCGGCAGGATATTACCCAGCTTAAAGTGGCCAAAAAGGTGATCGTTGATCAGGAAGCCCAATTGGTGAATGCGTCTCGCTTAAGCGCGATTGGCGAAATGGCGGCGGCCATCACCCACGAAATCAACAATCCTCTGGGCGTGATTTTGGGGCGGGCCGAAATGATCCAAACCTTAAGTGCCAAGGGAAATTTGGATCCCGACAACCTTCAGCGTCTGGTGGAAACCATTTTAGTGACGGGAAAGCGCATTGAAAAAATCGTGCGCAGTATGAAATCGCTTTCGCATCAGGGTGTTGACGGTGAGCCTTTCTTAAATTGCTCGGTTCGCGAATTTGTGACCGATGCGTTGGAGCTTTGCGCGCAGAGATTCAAGAATCACGGGATCAAACTGATTTCTCCGGAGATTCCAAGTGAACTTATAGTGGAATGTCGCAATCACGAAGTTGTTCAAGTCCTGGTCAATTTATTAAATAACGCCTTCGACGCAGTTAGCGGCCTTGGTGAAAAGTGGGTCGAACTGTCGATCCTTGAAAACGGAACTGATTTAGATTTCGCGGTGACCGACAGTGGAAACGGCATCCCCGCCGATATTCAGGACCGACTCTTCGACCCCTTTTTTAGCACGAAGCGCGTCCAGTACGGGACAGGACTCGGCTTAAGTATTTCGAAGAACGTGATCCTAAACCACAACGGATCTTTGTTCTTAGACTCTGCTAGCCCGAACACACGGTTTGTTATGCGGATCCCGAGGATCCAAAGTCAGCTCAAAGTCCGGCGCCAATAAAGTAAGCGGCCCATAGCACCATCGCCAGTAAGACAAAGAAAGCGGTCATGACGTACGCAAAGCGATTGCGCGCGATTATCCAACAGATTGTGGTTTTTGCCGCAAGGCTGGCGGTGATGGCAAGCAGAGTGTTGAGCATCACGCCTTCCCTAGTTAGGTGCTGTTGAGCAAACAATGTGGCATTGGCCAGTGTGATCCCGTGAAGCTCGAATAGGCCAGCTAAAAAAGAAACCATGTAGGATCCCGATTCGCCCAAATACCTATTGGCCAGCGCGACCCCGGCAAGCATTCCAGCAAAAACCAAGGCCAGTCGTAAAACCCCACGCCAATCCAGCGGCGAGCGTAGGGCCATTGCGGTTTTGACGT
>JBEIHA010000278.1:0-4292 GCA_040381635.1 Pseudobdellovibrionaceae bacterium | reverse complement strand
TTGCGGAATTGGTTTGCGAAGCGCGGTCAGCCTTGAAAGCCACCTGCACGGAATCGTAACCATCTGTTGCGATGCTCTTCACTTGGCTAATGACCATGGGTTCATATTTCAAAACGGTAACGGGAATGCGTTCACCGTTTTCAAAAACGGCAGACATGCCCACTTTGAACGCGAACAAACCGTCGAGCTGTGCGGCGCCCGACGGGGCGGCGACGGCGGTTTCTTCGGTATTTTGATTTTCAGTAGTTTCGCTCATAAATCACTTTTCCTTAGACAACCGAGAGTTTGATTTCGACATCCACACCAGCCGAGAGATCCAATTTCATCAATTGGTCGATCGTCTGTTGGGTGGGCTCAAGAATATCGAGCAAGCGTTTGTGAGTGCGCACTTCGAACTGCTCGCGTGATTTTTTGTCGACGTGAGGCGAACGCAAGACCGTGTACCGGTTGATGCGAGTGGGAAGCGGAATCGGCCCAGCTACGCGGGCGCCCGTGCGGCGTGCGGTTTCGACGATTTCTTTCGTCGATTGATCCAGCAACTTGTGATCGAAAGCTCTTAGACGGATACGGATTTTCTGACTCTGCATACAAACCTTCTGCGTTTAGTTACTTCTTAGGGCCCATTTTTCAAAGACCAAATGCCAATAGCCACCCTTGTCTAACCGATCATCAGCACCCAGTCTCAGTAAAACCATGTGGTTTTGCCGACTTGGAAACATTTAGACCGAAGAACTAGAGTCGCAAGTCGGCGATAATGCGTTAGTGAGGGGATGCTGTCAAAAAGAAAATGGAGGAATTTCGGTGGGTTGTTGGAACCGGTCAAAACCGCGCCCGGCGCGGCCCCGCCGTTACCGTCCCAGTTTGTTCAATATATCAGCTTCAACCTTCGGGGGAACGGGCGAATACTGCTGAAATTCCATGCTGAAAGAGGCTCGGCCTTGGCTCAAAGAGCGTATATCCGTCGCGTAACCGAACAGAGCGGCAAGCGGCGCTTCGGCTTGGATGACTTGCCCGCCGGGCTTTGGAACCATCGAGTGCACTTTACCGCGGCGGGAATTCAGGTCCCCAATGACCGTGCCCATGAAGTCTTCGGGAGTGAAAATCTCGAGTTTGAAAACGGGTTCTAATAGTTGTGATTTCACGGTCTTAAGCGCTTCACGCAAGGCCTGGCTGGCGGCTACTTTAAACGCCATCTCGGTGGATTCTTTGTCGCGAGTTTTCACGCTCAGAAGGGTGATTTGTACGCCCATTAATCGATAGCCAGCCAGAACGCCGACGTCCGCAGCTTCCATGGCTCCACTCTTGATGGCTTTCACGAAGTCGGGATCTATCCCCGCCGCGGACTTCGCGTCAAAGACGATTCCGGTATCGAGTGGCTTAGGCTCGATCCTTAAGGTGACCTCGGCATATTGCTTCTCACCTGCCACCTCGCGTTCAAAGGCGCCGTGCCCTTGGGCCGAATTGGTGATGGCTTCGCGGTAGGAAACTTGCGGGCGCCCCACATTAGCCTTCACTTTGTATTCACGCAGCAGCCGGTCGATCAAGATTTCGACGTGAAGCTCTCCCATTCCTGACAGCAGCATCTGCCCGCTCTCTTGATCAATGCGCACTTTGGCGGAGGGATCTTCCTGCTGTAAACGCTCGAGACCGGCCACCATCTTATCTTGGTCGGCGGCGGACTTCGCTTCGATGGCAATAGAAATCACCGGCTCGGGGAATGAAATGGTCTCGAGCACGACGGGATGCTTTTGATCACAGAGAGTATCGCCCGTTCCGGTGAATTTCAAACCGATCGCCGCTCCGATGTCTCCGGCTTTTAGCTCCTGAATTTCGATACGGTTATTGGCGTGCATGCGCACGAGTCTTTGAACCCGCTCACGCTTGTTCGTGCGCGGATTGAGCAAGGTTTCGCCAGCCTTCACTACTCCCGAATAGACACGCAGAAACGTTAGGCTTCCGGCGAACGAATCGGAGGCAATTTTAAAAGCGAGGGCGGCCGTCGGCGCTTCGAAATCCGTCTTCACCGGAATGACCTTGTCTTCGCGCGAAGGATCTTTTCCCTCAATCGGAGGAACTTCGAGCGGGCTAGGTAAATACGCGACGACGCCGTCGAGCATGGGCTGCACTCCCTTATTTTTAAAGGCACTGCCGCAGAAGACCGGATTAATAGTCAGCGATAGAGTGGCCTTGCGCAGGCCACGGCGGATTTCTGCAGGGGTAAGGGCTTCCCCGTTCAGGTATTTATTCATGAGCTCGTCTTCGCCTTCGCAGGCGGCTTCAACCATCTGCTCGCGAAAGTAGGCTACGCGATTAGTGAGGTCATCGGGCACGTCGGTGATCTCTAGCTTTTCGCCCTTATCGTCCCGCCAGATCATCGCTTTGTTGTCGATGAGATCCACTATGCCCTGAAAGTTGTCTTCGGAACCTATCGGATATTGTACGGGCACGGGGCGCGCGCCCAGTTTTTCGCGAATGGATTCAACGGACATTTCGAAATCCGCGCCGATCCGGTCCATCTTGTTAATAAAGCAAATCCGCGGAACCTTATACTTGTTGGCCTGACGCCAAACGGTTTCCGACTGCGGCTCCACGCCGTTGACTCCGTCGAAAACGGCGACGGCCCCATCAAGTACACGGAGCGAGCGCTCAACCTCGATAGTGAAATCGACGTGTCCGGGTGTATCTATAATATTGATTCGATGGTCTTTCCAAAAACAGGTGGTTGCGGCCGCGGTGATAGTGATCCCGCGCTCCTGTTCCTGCTCCATCCAATCCATGGTGGTGTCGCCGTCATGGACTTCGCCCATCCGATGCGTTTTGCCGGTATAAAAGAGGATACGTTCCGTGGTGGTCGTCTTGCCGGCATCGATATGGGCCATAATGCCGATATTACGGGTAAATCGCAGCTCTTCTAATTTCTGGGGATCTTGGATGCTCATGGCTGTTTTGGTTATCGGGCAAAAACCCGGCCCTGTCCATATCCGTTTTGGGCGACATTTCACGGCAGGCCATGAAAAAAGTCAGGGGTACGCCCCCCCGTTTGACCGTAAAGTGCCCGCTCCCTTTGGTCCACACTTTGAATAGCAACTCGTAGCCGCTCTAGTCTGGGAGATTTTATGAAGTTGGTTCTGACTTTCCTATTGCTGATCGTTTCCTCATCTTCGTTGGCCGACGAGATCCTCTCAACGCGCCTGTTTTCAACTAGCGCCAGATCCTTAGATCTGCCCGCGGGTCTGTCCTTCAAGGCGGATAAATTCCGTGTGGTCGATGCCAATTGGTTCGCCAGTATTTTCGAGAAAAGCGCCTGCCAGGGCCTGTTGGCCGAAACAGAAATGAATCTGCCCATCGAAATCACAGGCATTGGAGCTCGCAAGTTGTCCGTCACCATGAAGGGAAAACAGCTGAGTATTTTTAGTGAGGCGTATGCTTCCTACGTTCCCCTATTTTACCAACACTCGATGCCCGTTCATCCGCATTTTATGGTGAAGCTAAAAGACTGGGTTCTTCTCCATTTGGTCATTCACCGTAACGGCGAGACGAAACATCTGAAATTATCCGTCGTTCACATCGGAAAAGATGGTAGCGGCCATTCACTGCACCCCGTTTTAGAAGCCGATGGAATTTAAGAACTGGTCCGCCTTACTGCGGGCCAGTAGTCACGAGATGAGTTTAGAGTTGTGTTATTCCACATAGATAGCGATGTGGTCTTTGAGTCTTTCTCGTTTTTTGGTTGTGCACCACGTTCTTCTGAAAAGGCGATTAATGTTTGCTCTTAACATCGCACAGGTGTGATTTAAGCTAAAGAGTGGATCGAACCGAATCTTTTTGAGCTCTCCTTGTCCGACGATTGAACCTCTTTTTCCACGGCGAGTGAAATGGAGAGTGGCTTGAGCTTGGTGTGTTCAAACGTTTCCATCTCATCGAATTGTATGGCTTCGGAAGAAAAATGGGAGAATTTAACCTCCATATTCTTGATCATCGACACATGTCCCAAAAACTTGAGTTTGTTGGAAACCGTATCACGGCTGACCTTTAGAATCTTCGCCATACGCCGACCAGAAACACCCGAGCAAAAGAGCGTCTTATCTTTCGATGATCTGATTTTCTCTTGAAATAGCCATTTCGTACGATCGCTTTCCGATTCTCGGATGGATCTTCTATTGAAGGGCGTAACCCCTGCGTAATTCACGTCTAGATCATTTTCTTCAGATCACCGAAGCTTCGTGTGATGAACGATCGAGTGAATCAACTGACAATCGAAATAAGACAGATCTGCGAGCAGTACCTTGCCG
>JBEIHA010000277.1:0-4294 GCA_040381635.1 Pseudobdellovibrionaceae bacterium | reverse complement strand
CGAACTTAAAGTTGTCTAAGCGAGTTCGCCACATCGAAGAAAGTGCGTTTGGATTAGATCCTAAGAAGAATGGCCCCGTGGATTGGTTGTTCTCGGACATTATTTGCTATCCCGAACGACTGTTACAGCTGATTAAGACTTGGAATGATACCGGCATGGCCAAAAACTTCGTGTGCACTATAAAATTTCAGGGCGAGGCCGACCCGAAGGTCATTCGGCAATTTGCCCAGGTGCCGGGTGCGAAGCTAAGGCACCTGTTTCACAATAAACACGAGCTTACGTTTTCTCTTATCCAAAGTTAGTCGCACTCACTCTAAATGTTGTAAGCGCGCAGCGTATTCATTGCCGACTTGAATCCGGTCCGAACGATTCCGCTTAAGACTTTCGGATTGAGAGAGAAGTGATCATAAAAGAAGAACTCGTAGTCCTGCGGCATTGGGTGGATGTAAACATAATCCACGTTCGGATTGAAGTTCGTGCGATTCACCAAGATTTCGGTCAGCTTGGTGATGTGCTCTTCCGCAATGTTTTGTTCGCGCATATAACCTTGGGCCGCAGCAATCATGGATCGAACATCTTGTTGATGCTTGATGTGGGTCTCGATCTTTTTTTGCACGACCTGGTACAAAGCCTGGTTAAAGATCAATGGCATTCCATACTCATGCAGCGATCCCATCTCGGGAGTGTAGTGATACGGCTGAATAGAATACGAAGCGATCACTAGGTCGGCACCGCGTTCGGCGGCGACGTGGGTCGAGAGGGTGTCGCGAATTTCTCCGTCGAAGTGATAGATCTCTTTGCCGTGTTCATTGTTGATGCCGTAGGGTGCAAAAAAAGGAGGCAAGGCGGCGCTCGCGGCGACTGCGTCAGAAACCGTTGCGTAATTGGCCCGCGAGATGTCTTTGGCCTTTACGGTTTCATCGAATGGACCAAAGATCACTTTGCGTGAATGATTTAACTGAGTCGCCACTATATAGAGTTCGGCGCTTAATTTCTTGAAGTCGTTTTCGGGGAAGACGTTTTTTCGAATATATTTTTCAAGGTTGCGGGTGCTAAAGACGCCGTTCACTTTGAACGCTTCTTTAATTAAAGATTCGAAGCTGCCGCTCACATTTAAGCGCTTACGAAAGAGCCTAGGCAAAAGTCGGGCGGGGTGAGCGGCCTCCACATTCAGCGCAAAAATATCGCGGTAAGTGATGGGCTTAAGATACGAGTTGTCGGACTTCGACCGGGTCAGCGAACTTAAGCCCGTACCGCGGGTGAAGGCATCGATGATGGCGTCTAGGGGGTGCCCTGCGGCCAAGAAAGTAGCGATCACACTTCCAGCACTAGATCCCACGTAGATATTGAAGGTCAGTGGGCGGCCTTCGAAATCCTTTTTCTCTCTAGGGTCGGTGCCGCCAGCGAACTGAAAACCTTTTTCGCGCAGCGCCAAACATACACCGATATGGAAGGCGGCCGCTTTGACTCCGCCCCCGCTCAAGACCAGGGCGACACGCTTTTTCTCGGATAACTTCATGAAATCACTGTACCTGAAGGTGAGTAGTCAGCTAACCAAAAAGTTCAAAATTCTAGGATAGTCACTTTGACCAATCCGGTGGGCTAGCCTTAAGGCCTTGTTTTCAAGCCGATTGCCTAGTTTTCTATTTGGATAGTCATCTCGGCTTTACATGCCGATCAATGCCAGCTTAAATTTTGATTAACCAAAGGAGAGAGTGTTGACCACTCATGACTGGTTACCCTTAATGGAATACTCAGCCAAACATCGGGTGAGCTTATCCACTCTGCGCCGCCGGATTAAGTCCGGCGAGCTTGAGCATAAGTTGGCCGATGGCAAGTACCTATTAAGGGACGGAGAGCTACAAGTAGTGAACTTAAGGACTCCTGAGACCATCGCCCCCCCAACATCGGTGAAGTCTCAGAAGCCTCTGCAAGTTCAGACCGCGGTAGCTCCTCCGGAAAAAGTCACGAGCTTAGGGCCGACGACTTCGCCCGTGGACAACGACCAGTTTTGGCGAGCCACTCAAGGACTCTTGAATGAAATCAAGAAAGCCTACTCGCTGATCCTTCAAGAAAAAGAAGAGCAGATCCTTCAACTGAAAGAGGAGGTCGCGGACTTGAAAACCTTAGTCCGCGTCCTTGAGGACGACAACAATCGGCTGAAAAGCATTCAGCCTACTCCGATCGATTTTGACCTAGGATTGGAAGTGTAGGTTGAGCGGTAAGGATGACCTCACTGATCAGACGACAAAGGCCATCGCTATCGGATCCGATGATCCGAAAAAAAAAGGCACTCGCGAGCCTGCAACGGTGATCTTGATGGTGGGTCCGCAAGAGCTGGTCGGTAAGCAGTGGAAGCTCGATAAAAAAAGTTCCACCATCGGACGCTACTCCGCCTCCGAAATCCACGTCGCCGAAAAAAGTTTAAGTAAAGCTCACGCACGTCTGTCCGTCGCCGATGATGTGGTTTCGATCTCCGATCTTGGCGCGACCAACGGAACTTTCGTTAATGGAAAAAAGCTGACGCCTTATTCGAGCTACCAACTTCGGCACAATGATCAGATCAAGGCCGGCAGCGTGACGTTTAAGTTTTTGGATAAGGCTTAGTTTCTCTTCGTGATTCTAAGGGCATTCCAAATCAGCACCGCGACGTATTTTCAAAACCTTTTAGGCGGCCGCGGCCGGCGCTTTCGGCTTCTTCAGATGTTTGTCCTTGGCTTTCGAAACCATGGCCTTCTTGTCAAAAGCCAGGGCGAAAACTTCGTCCAAATTCTCTACGAATACGAAATTCAGTTTCTTTTTAAATTCTTCCGGAATGTCAGACAAATCTTTTTGGTTTGCAAGGGGAAGAATAATTGTCGTCACACCGTGAAGCAAAGCGGCCAAAGCCTTTTCGCGAATTCCACCAACCGGTAACACACGACCGCTCAAAGTCACTTCGCCAGTCATGGCGATATCTTTGCGCACAGGCGCCCCTGTCATCAAGCTGACCAGAGCGGTGGACATCGTCACACCTGCGGAGGGCCCGTCTTTCGGAATTCCGCCGGCGGGTAAATGAATGTGCACTTCGTTGTTGTCAAAGAAATCTTCGTCAATGCCCAGCTCTAAACAATGAGCGCGGGCGTACGACCAAGAAGCACGGGCCGATTCTTTCATCACGTCGCCCAGTTGGCCCGTGAGAACTAAACCGCCTTTGCCCTTCATCTTCAATGCTTCAACGTAAAGAACTTCGCCGCCAGCTTGTGTCCAGGCCAAACCAGTGACGATACCGACCGAGTTCTCTTTCAAACGCTCTTCTTTCAAGAAGCGCGGGGGGCCGAGCAGTTCAGGAATCGTGTGAGCGTTCACGATCACTTTTTCTTTGTGACCGAATACGAATTTCTTGGCGACTTTGCGGCACACTGAACCCACTTCGCGCTCGAGATTTCTTAGTCCCGCTTCACGAGTGTAGTGAGCGATCAAGTATTCCAAACCGTCGTCCGTGATCTCGATTTGTTCGGGAGTGACGCCGTTCGCTTCGATCTGGCGTTCCACTAAATGCTTGCGAGCGATCAACAACTTATCGTTGTTGGTGTAGCCAGTGATCTGAATGGTTTCCATACGATCACGTAGGGCTGCCGGGATGTTTTCGTAAACGTTGGCCGTCGCGATAAACAACACGTTGCTTAAGTCGAAGTCGACGTTAAGGTAATTGTCGCGGAAGGCGTGGTTTTGTTCAGGATCCAAAACTTCGAGCATGGCGGCCGAAGGGTCACCACGGAAATCCGAGCCAAGCTTATCGATTTCGTCTAGGACGATCACAGCATTATTGGTCTTAACGGATTTCAAAGCTTGAATCACTTTGCCGGGCATAGCGCCGACGTAAGTGCGACGGTGACCGCGGATTTCGGCTTCGTCTTTGACTCCGCCCAAGGCGATGCGGAAGTACTCGCGACCCATCGACCGAGCGATCGATTTGCCAAGCGAAGTTTTACCGCAACCGGGGGGTCCTACGAAACACAGGATCGGGCCTTTCATTTTATTTTCTTTGAGTTTACGCACGGCTAAGAATTCCAACACGCGGTCCTTGGCCTTTTGTAAATCGTAGTGATCTTCATCTAAGATCAGTTTGGCGCGGTGTAAATCCAGATTATCCGGCGTCGACTTATTCCAGGGCAGATCCACCATCCAGTCCAAGTACGTGCGGACCATGCTGGCTTCCGAAGCGTCCGGGTGCATTCTCTCGAGGCGCGCCAATTGTTTCATGGCTTCAATTTGGACGGGTTCGGGCATGCCGGCCTTCATCACGCGTTCG
>JBEIHA010000276.1:0-4298 GCA_040381635.1 Pseudobdellovibrionaceae bacterium | reverse complement strand
GTATCTTCCTTATGCATTCCGGGGAACCCATAAGCAACCGACGCGAAGTTGGCTTGAACGATTCGCCGTGGGTTATTTATCTAACGTCTATGTTGCTTAAGCCGTTTGAGATTTCAGGGGTAGCTGTTAAACAGGTTTTGTTGGACGATAATTTTGCCGTGTTAGACTTGACCGACGGCGTATCTGCCCTAAATGACCGACGTTTCCGAATTGCCGAAACCTACTATTTCAACGAAGAAGGGATGAGTCGTTTCATGGATAGCCTCGCGGCCCAGCTTTCAACCATGCTCATGACAGTGCGATGAGCAATCCTCGGCACTGGATTATTCGCGGGATCACGCCATGGATCTGGAAGCTTCTCCCCGGTCGTCAGTTAACAGCGCTGCAGCAGTTTTCAATTATCGAAAAGGACAGCGGCATCCAGCTTTTGCATGGCATGCCCTTGATTGACGAGCCAAAGTTAAAGGCACATGTCTTTCAGCACGTGCTTGAAGAATTCCATCACGGCGAAATGTTCGAAGACCTTTGTCAGCGACTTTCTGATAAACACTTGTACACCAAGATCAAACCGCGCGAGCGTATGCTGTCTTCCGATGCTAGCCGTGAAGAGTTGGCCGATTTTTTTAGTTATGTGCACGTCGGCGAAATGGCCGTGAATCGCGATTTTGTCGAATACGCCAAAACAAGCCTTCCCGGACATATTCGCGGTGTATTTCGTGCGGCAGGTTTGGATGAGGGTAGGCACGAAAAGGATACGGGCGATATCGTACTTGATATTTGCGGTGGCAATTCGTCGATGCGCGACAAAAAGGTGTGCGCGGCATGGTGGACTCGTCGCTGGCGACTTTACAAGCAAGCCATGCACGAAGTGGGCGGTCTTTCGCTAACGATCATTCTTTCTCTGGTCTATTTCGTCTTGGGTTGGATCGCCGCGCCGACCTTGCGTCGGCGTCTCAACGCCAAACCGGAAGAACAGTTGGAAATTTTTCGTGAACAGGTCATGGCCTTCGAAAAGGAGTTTGATTGAAGGTCCTTGGCATCTCTTCAAATTATCACGATGCTTCGGCGGCCTTGGTCATTGACGGCGAAGTGATTTTTGCCGCCGCCGAGGAACGATACACGCGGCACAAGCATGATCCTTCCTTCCCCCTTTTTTCAATCGACGCTTGTTTGCGGGCGGCGGGGATTCAATCTTCAGAATTGGATCTGGTGGCTTATCACGAGGATCCACCGACCAAGCTGTCGCGCACCTTGGCGAGCACCTTAGCGGGATGGCCCAGGTCTTTAAGGAATTTCCTAACGAATTCCAAGGAGACGGTCACGTCGGGTTTTTGGCTTCAAAACGATATTGCGCGTGAGCTGAAAATTGCGCAGGAAAAAGTCCTCTTTGCGCCCCACCATATGAGTCACGCGGCCCATGCTTTTTTAACCTCTTCTTTTGATCGGGCCGCCATTATGACCATCGATGCGGTCGGAGAGTGGACGTCCTCCGCCATTTTCAAAGCTCAATATGAAAATGGCCGAGCGATCATTACTCCCCTTGATTTGGCGCCGTTTCCGAATTCTTTAGGTTTGTTTTTTTCTGCCGTCACAAGCTTCTTAGGTTTTAAGGTCAACGACGGTGAGTGCAGTACGATGGCCCTCGCCGCCTTCGGGACGCCCCGGTACGTGGAGCACATGCGGGACGTGCTGCGCTTGTCTGCGGACGGACGTTTCGATTTAAACTTGTCCTATTTTGATTTTAGTCAGGATTCGGACGTACCCGTTTCACGTAAATTCTTAAGTGTCTTCGGAGACGCCCGGCCGCCAAAGTCTAAGCTTTCCTTTGATTCTCTGGAAAAGTCCACGGTGACGGACGACCATCATCAGCGCTACGCGGATGTGGCGGCCAGTGCCCAAGCGATTCTCGAGGAAGCGACGGTCGCCTTTTCTCGGCGGGCGCTTCGCTTAACGGGGGAATCCAATCTTTGCTACGCGGGCGGCGTAGCCTTAAATAGCGTGGCCAATCAAAAAGTTTTAGCCGAGTCGGGTTGTGCTTCGCTTTATATTCCGCCAGACCCCGGTGACGGGGGCGGGGCGATGGGGGCGGCGCTCTATGTTCATAACCTAGCCGCGGGCTTCCGTCAGGGCCCGCGCACGCATCCTTTTTTCGGCGAACGATTTTCAAGCGAAAACGTAGAATTAATGTTGGAACACTTGGAACCTAAATTTTGGCCGGGCTTTTCACGAATTCGCATCAAGCCTTTAAAAAAAGAGCAGCTCCACGGAAGCCGTTGGCGGGATTCAAAAATGCTGGTTTCCGAAATCGCGAGTCAATTGCAGCGCGGGAAGATCGTCGGTTGGTTTCAGGGGCGATTCGAAGCTGGCCCGCGGGCCTTGGGTGCGCGCTCGATTCTGATTGCTCCCGACCAGATAGATCTAGCCCGAAAACTAAGCAAACAGGTCAAGCTGCGTGCTTCCTTCCGGCCCTACGCACTTTCTTTGACCGAAGCTTCGGCGACCCGACTGCTCAATTTCCAGAATTCGGTGGTGCCCGCGCCCGCTCGCTGGATGCAAGTTTGTGTTCCGATACGTCAGGAATTCGTGCACCAAGTGCGGGCCGCCTGTCACATTGACGGCACCACCCGTCCCCAGGTGGTTGGCTCTCAAGACAATCCTCTTTATCATGATCTCTTACAAGCGTTTGGGCAGTTGAGCGGGGTAGAAGCCCTTTTGAATACCTCATTCAATGAATCTGGTTTACCTTTAGTGGCCAGCCCCTACGACGCCTTGATGATGTTTGCCCGTACCGATATGGATATTTTGGTCATTGAAGACTTTGTTTTGGAAAAGAGATACTGATGCGGAATCCCTTGGCACTCATCGCGGCCTCCGCCCGAAGCTTCACGGTTTTTTTAAAAGTTTTCCGGCGTCAAAAGGTGTCGGCGGCCTTGGTCGTCGTGGTGGCTTTGTTTATTTTAGCCTTGGTTTTTGCATTTTTGGCTTTTGCACCGGTTTTGTCGCCTTTTGTGTACCCGCTCTTTTGAACTTCCTGGCGATAGACGCTGGAGCAATGATCCTTCACGTGTTTGTATACCCAAGAGGTAAACAGCTTCGCTCCGAAGACGTTTGGATGACTTAGATCATAAAAATACTTACGTTCGGCGACCGGCGGAAAATCAATCAATTTGACGTTAGGCTTTCCATGAAATAGCCAGTGCAAATATGTCCGACGGTGGGATCGAAATGGCAGGCTCTGTTCCACGTACGGGCTAAAGGCGATCGGCAACGCGGCGACGTAAAGCGAGAATTTGTGTTTTTCGGCCAATTTGGCCAACTTGTTTAGATAGAAATTTTCGGATTCGCTGGGCACGAAGTTTTCTAAGAGCTGTGGATGAAAGTCCGAAGAGAAAAAATCATCTTCGGGTACGATGACGGCCGGTAAGCCCCAGAAGCCGAGTGGTTTGGGCTGATTCACGGTCGGTCTTTTTCGGGTATGTGTTTTCGATTCGCGTCCCCAGGCGACGTTTTGTATTTCTGCCCATGGAGGCTCGGCAATTTGCAAGTAGTAGAGCGCGGCGTTTAGCCAGAACGAGACCGGATTATACGTATCCGCGGGAAAGAAATTTCCCCGAAACCCTTGGCGCGCGATCGAGAAGATCTCGGTTATAGAAAATAGTTTTTGTTTAACTCCGATATTGAAAAAGTCCCGGTACGAATGCTTCCAATTGAATTGCGATATAAGAATCACGCATCGCGGTGGCGTCCGACTGAGCAGATACTCTTCCATGGTCATGTAGGCCGTCATGGCATTGCCTTTGTTTACCGAGAGATTGACCGAGGAAAGGGTGCCAAACGCGAGGGGAGACATGCTTGTTTTTGCGCTCGAATCGCCAATGAAGACGACTTGTGGATCCGGTAATGGGGGCGATAGTTCCCCACTCAAAAAACTTCTACGGAACTGATCACTGGCTTGCCGGGTAAAGAGTGAATATTGGGCGTAGTTTAATAACACCATCCAGCAGATCAATACGACCAGTGCCGGAATCAAAAATCCCAGGATAAAGAGGCGGCCACGGGACTGTCGCTTAAGTAAGGTTTTTGCCACTCATGAATATTTTGGAGTCATCACCTTAGGGGTGCAAGTCAATTTGGCCCGCCGAGCCAAATTGGTCGGGTCTAATTCTGGTGACAACGTCGAAATCGTGCTAAATCCCCTCGCATGTCGCAGAAAAATGCCCGTTTCAAAAATGTACTCGTTAGCGTATCCGACAAAACCGGCCTCATTGATTTCTTGAAGCCACTCTATGGCGAAGGCG
>JBEIHA010000275.1:0-4316 GCA_040381635.1 Pseudobdellovibrionaceae bacterium | reverse complement strand
GCAAGCTTTGAATTACTTGGCCTACACCTACGCCGAGATGGGTGACAATTTAGAGTCCGCCTCTGAACTCGCACATCGAGCTTTGGATTTGCAACCGAATGATGGCTACATTCTCGACACGGTCGGTTGGATTCATTTCAAAAAAGGCGAGATCGAGCAATCCATTAAATATCTAGAGGCCGCCTACAAGGCCAAGTCGGACGAAGCCATCATTGCGGAACACCTGGGCGACGCTTACTTGCGCCACCAGATGTGGCAAAAGGCGCAGAAAATGTACCAAAAGGCCGCGTCACTGGAATCCGACCGCGTCCGCCACGGAAAAATTGTAGAAAAGATCGCGAATATTGAATCACAAAATCAGCGCCCGGGCCGCTCGCCCGCGAGCCTTCCGAAACCGACTTCTCGTTAAAGGCGGGGCGGTTTGACCGCGATACCTTTTCACGATTAGATTCAGGCCATGAAACACACCTTCATGGCCCTATTTTTTTTGACTCTTTCTGCTTGTGTGTCGGCGCCCAAAAGTTTGGTGGGCGTGAAAGAAGGGCAGTGGAAAGCCAAAGCCTTAATCAAAGACAATGAACAGGCGCGCTCATATATAGTTAACCTGAATTTGAATGCGGTTCGAAACTCCGTTGCGCGAATGGACGTGATTTCAACTTTGGGCACCGGTGTGGCCACTTTGTTGGTGAACGAACTAGAAGTGCGTTACGTGTTGTTTGATTCAAAAAAATTCTATTACGGTCCACCGCAAGCCGATGTGATGCGACCGATTCTGGCGATCCCCTTTGATCCCAGGTGGTTACATAATATTTTGTTTGAAGAGGCTTTGCCGATGAAGAGTTGGACCTGCACCAAAGGCGGGGACGGTTATCTTCAAGACTGTCGCGATAGCGTTACGGGCCTAAAGGTCACCTGGTCCGACCGCCAGGGGGACAAGAAAACCATCCTTATCGAACACACCAAGGCTTCGGTTCAAATCAACGTGCAAGCCTTTAAGCCCAAGGTCGAGGATCGAAAAAACTTATTCGTCTTAGAAGCTCCCAACGGGTACCAAAGTCTAAGAGTCCGTTAAAGTCGACGCCAGGGTGTAGCATTTTGAGACGGGGCCTAAGCTCCTGGACCCCCATTGCGAAATGCATGATTTTCGTAGGATAATTTAACTGGAACAGCCCTTGGGCTGGTCGGATGGTATGAGGCAGTTCTCACCTAAAAGAACTTCCATTTTCAGGAGGCATCATGGCTACGGATTCAGGCCGCAACTTCACCGATCTTATCGGCTCGCTACAAAAACAGACGCGCTATGCGGACCTGAGCTGGTCGGGAAGTTTTAACGACTATCTGAATCTCGTTCGTGAAAATCCGAAGATCACTCGCAATGCCTTTCAGCGCATGTACGACATGGTGATGAAGGCAGGAACTTCGGAGTACGTCGACGTTAAAAAACAAATCGTACATTACAAGTTTTTCGATGACGAAGTGAACGACGGGAAAGACGCGGTTTACGGCGCGGATATTCCGTTGATGAAATTAGTGAATGTGCTGCGCTCGGCCGCCCTTGGGTACGGGACGGAAAAGCGAGTGATTTTGCTCCACGGACCCGTCGGTTCGGCCAAGTCGACCATTTGCCGCCAACTGAAAGCGGGCGTAGAACGCTATTCGAAAACCGATGAAGGCGCGATGTACACCTTTGAATGGGTCGACGAAGCGGGCAAACACGAGGACGTCTTCGGGAAAGGTGTGCGCGTATTTCCCTCGCCGATGAATGAAGAGCCTTTGTTGGTTTTGCCGGTGGAAATGCGTCAGGCGGTCTACGATGAATTGAACCGCGGCAGTAAGGGTGAATTTCGCGTGAATATTTCGGGCGAAATGTGTCCGCCTTCGCGCTGGATTTTTAAAGCTTTGATGGAACGCTACCACGGAGACATCACCAAGGTTCTAAGCCACGTGCGTGTTAAGCGCTTGGTTTTAAGTGAAGCCGACCGCGTAGGGATCGGGACCTTTCAGCCTAAAGATGAAAAGAACCAAGATTCGACAGAGCTTACCGGAGATTTGAACTACCGCAAGATCGCCGAGTACGGCTCCGATTCCGATCCGCGCGCGTTCAACTTCGATGGAGAATTCAACGTCGCCAATCGCGGGATGATTGAATTCGTCGAGGTTCTGAAACTTGACGTAGCCTTCTTGTACGATCTTTTGGGCGCCAGCCAAGAACACCGGATCAAGCCGAAGAAATTTGCGCAGACGCATATCGATGAAGTCATCATCGGCCACACCAACGAACCTGAATATCGAAAGCTTCAAGACAACGAATTCATGGAAGCTTTGCGCGATCGTACGGTAAAGATCGATATCCCCTACATCACAAAATTGCGCGACGAAGTGAAGATCTATAAAAAGGACTTCAATTCCCGCATCATGCGTGGTGTTTCGATCGCCCCGCACACGATTGAAATGGCCGCGATGTGGGCGATCCTCACCCGTTTAGAAAAGCCCAAGAAAGCCAATCTTACGCGTTTGCAAAAGCTGAAGCTTTACGACGGTAAGTCTTTGCCCAACTACACTGAAGACAACGTGAAGGAATTGCGTAAGGAAACCAAGCGCGAAGGACTCGAGGGGATTTCGCCCCGTTATATCCAAGATAAACTTTCGAACGCAATCGTCATGGCCCAGCAGATGAACAAAGGTTCGGTGAATCCGTTCATGGTCTTGAATGAACTGGACGCGGGACTTAAGCATCACTCCTTATTGCAAAACGAAGAACTAAAACTGGATTACCGCGAACTTTTATCGATCGTTAAGCAAGAGTACGAAGATACGATCAAGGCCGAAGTTCAGCGCGCCATCAGCGCCGATGAATCGGCGCTGCATCGCCTTTGCGGAAATTACATCGACAACGTGAAGGCCTACACCCAGAAGGAGCGCGTCCGCAATCCCTTCACCGGTATGGATGAAGAAGCCGACGAGCGCCTGATGCGTGCGATCGAAGAGAAAATCGAGATCCCCGATTCCCGTAAGGACGACTTCCGCCGCGAGATCATGAATTACATCGGTGCCCTGTCTTTGGACGGCCGCAAGTTCGATTACAAAACGAACGAACGTCTGCACAAAGCCCTTGAGCTGAAGTTATTCGAAGACCAAAAGGATTCCATCAAGCTGACAAGTTTGGTTTCTTCGGTCGTCGATAAAGACACGCAAGAAAAGATCGATATCGTAAAGACCCGTTTGATCAAAGAATTCGGCTACGACGAAATCTCGGCCACGGATGTCTTGCATTATGTCGCCAGCATCTTCGCCCGGGGAGACGTGAAAGATAAGAAGTAATGGGCATACGGGAAGACCACAGTCGGTTCCGCGACATCGTGCGGGGCCGGATCAAAGCCAACTTCAAGAAGTACGTCACGCAAGGCGAGATGATCGGCAAGCGTGAAAACGAGTATGTGAAGATTCCGATTCCCTCGATCGACGTGCCCCGTTTCAAGTATGGGCAGAAGCAGTCGGGCGGAGTAGGCCAAGGCAAGGGCCAGGCCGGCGATGCTGCTGATGGTGAACCGCAACCTGGTCAGGGCCAAGCCGGCGACACGCCCGGTGAACATATGCTCGAAGCCGACATCACTTTAGAAGAGCTCGCCGATATTTTGGGCGAGGAGCTCGCACTGCCGCGAATTATGCCTAAAGGTCATAAGAACGTGGACACCAAGATGAATAAGTTCACCGGTCGTTCGAATGTCGGTCCGGATTCTTTACGCCACTTCAAACAATCCTACAAAGAAGCGTTGAAGCGTTCGATCGCCAACGGTGCGTACAATGCCGAAGATCCCATGGTCATTCCGATCAAGCGCGACATGCGCTACCGCTCTTACAAAACGTCCGTAAAACCGCAGGCCAATGCCGTCGTGATTTACATGATGGACGTTTCGGGTTCGATGGGCGACGAGCAAAAAGAAATCGTTCGCTTGGAAAGCTTCTGGATCAACACCTGGCTTCGCCGCAATTACAAAGGTATGGAAACCCGCTTTATCATCCACGACGCCGCGGCCAAAGAGGTCGACGAGAAGACTTTCTTTTCCACCTCCGAGTCCGGCGGAACCTTGATCTCTTCGGCCTACAAACTGTGCAAGAAAATTATCGACGAAGACTATCCGTTGAACGAATGGAATATCTACCCATTCCATTTTTCCGACGGCGACAACTGGAGCGGCGAAGACACCCGGCTTTGTGTGAAGCTTTTGAAAGAATACTTCCTGCCCAATATGAACATGTTCGGTTACGGCCAAGTCGAGAGCAAATATGGGTCAGGACAATTCTTGAAGGATCTT
>JBEIHA010000274.1:0-4332 GCA_040381635.1 Pseudobdellovibrionaceae bacterium | reverse complement strand
TCGTATTTTCTTTGATCGACTTGATTTCAGTTTTAAAAACGCTTTGCGCCGATTGAACTAAAGGGTGAGCCTCGATCTCTTTACGAAGAGCACTTTGGCGGTCCTCTTCGATCTTAGCGCCCAACACCTTAGGCGTCATGCTTTCGGGTTGAGCCGTGGGTTCACCCAAACGGATGTCCAACGTGTAACCCGGGCCCCAAAAGCTAGTGACGTAATTGACCACTTTCTTTTTAAATTCAGGCTGATTGAGTTTATCGAACAAAAAGCGATGCTTCTGCGAAACGCCGAGCTGAAGCACTTTTCCATCGAGTTTCACCACGAAGCAATTCTCGAGCTGCGCGCCGACCAGTCCGTTCACATCTTTGATTTTTTCCACCAGCGAGCGAAATTGCTGCTGCACCGGAGAATCCGTGTCGGGCGCTTCGGCGACAATTGGCGCCGAAGGCGCGGCTGTAGCTGGCTTAGGCTGCGAGGTCGGCCCCGAGGAACTTGCTGTATTCGCATTCACCCGCGCCGGCGCGGGTGAATCCGAGCGCACGTACTGCGGAACCGGCGCTTGCGCGCCGGTAAATGTAATTTTCGGCGCGGCGGCCATCCTCAAAAGAATCATTTCCAACACCAACTGAGTGTCCGAAGCACGCGCCAAATCCTGAGCGCCTTTCAAAGCCATATCAAAAAGCAAATGCAATTCCTCGGGCGTTGAGCCCGCGGACATTTTTTGCAAAGCTTCGATTTCGGAATCGGGAAGATCGACCAGTGCTTTGTCGGCGTTCAGTTTCAAAAGTAAAGTGTTGCGAACTTGCTCCATCACATCGAGCAAGAACAGTTTTGGATCGCTGCCGGTTTTGTTCAAAGCCTGGATACCGCTGATCGCGGCCTGAACATCGCGGCCGATCAAGGCGCCCAAGAGCTCGAGCAAAAGACCGCGGTCGGTAAGACCCAAAGTGTCGACCACTAGGTCACGGCGAATATCACCGTTGGTAAAGTTGATCGTTTGATCCAGCAGCGACTGAGCGTCGCGCATTGAACCATCGCCCTGGCGGGCTACGATCCAAAGGGCGTCGGCTTCGAACTTCACGTTGTCGCGTTCGCAAATCGTTTGTAGGTGAGACGCGATCACACGCGTGGGAATACGGCGAAAATCGAAGCGCTGGCAGCGGGATAGAATTGTGTTCGGAATTTTATGAGCTTCGGTCGTAGCCATAACAAAGTAAACATGGCCGGGCGGCTCTTCTAAGGTTTTGAGTAAAGCATTGAACGCCGAAGTCGAAAGCATATGAACTTCGTCGATGATGTACATCTGGAAGCGTCCGCTCGACGGTAAGTAGCCGACGGTATCGCGAAGCTCGCGGATGGCGTCGACGCCGTTGTTGGAAGCTCCGTCGATTTCGATCACATTGAGACTTCGGCCCGAAGTGATTTCCTCACACTCGCTGCATTTGTTGCAGGGAACGAAGTCGACCGCGTTGGGGCAGCGCAAAGTTTTGGCTAGAATTCGTGCCGTCGAAGTTTTGCCGGTTCCGCGTGGACCGGTGAAAAGCAAAGCATGATGTAGGCGATTGTTTTTAAGAGCATTGATTAAAGTCGTACGGATATGGTCTTGGCCAATCAGCCCAAGAAAATCCTGCGGTCGCCATCTGCGCGCAATCACTTCGTACGACAAAAACCCACCCGCAAAAGAAGGGGCGGAAAAAAACCGCAATCCCTTCAGGAAAAGGATCGCAAGCTTGCGATCCGCACTGAAAAGTGGCCGGGCAACCCCATATCACACAGCATTCTTGTTACCGTTGCTTCCTTCCGGACCTGGCGGGGTTCACAAGAACCGCTATTGCATGGGACCCGGCCATAATAATGACCAAGCTTGTTTTCATGGATACGGCCCTTCGAGTCAACGCCCGGATTGAGCGGGCGGGCCCAAGACGTCTTTATGCGCAGCGCTGCCGCAGCGGCAGCGCTCTGCGCAATTGATGTGCACTCGAGACGCACTTTTCCGAGGGTAATTCCGATCGCACGGGACGGTT
Organism: Pseudobdellovibrionaceae bacterium; assembly: GCA_040381635.1. Lineage (GTDB taxonomy): Bacteria > Bdellovibrionota > Bdellovibrionia > Bdellovibrionales > UBA1609 > JALHOQ01. The sequence goes on along the minus strand of JBEIHA010000274.1, from coordinate 2,311 downwards.
CCATTTCGGAGCCGAATTATTTGGTCCGCTTGCTCTCGTAGACGAAGATTTCACTGCCGTTGATTGAGCGGATCGACTGGACGAGTGCCAGATTTTTAAATAGGCTGGTATCGCTCCAGCTCGAATTCAAAATAACACCAATTTTTTTTCGTGCGGCGATGGCGTCGAGTTGAAGAAAAAGAGCGTTGGTTATTTTCTGCGTGACTGGATTGAACATGTAATAGAAATCCGCATCGGGGAGTGAGTACCCCGACTTCGAAAGATCCTTTTGCTGAAACTTAGTGGTCGTCACGCCGAAACGACGGCTGAGCTCTTTCGCGGCGGCGATTTTTTCGGGCACGAGTTCAAGGCCCAAGTACCGCAGATCAGGATTTAAGAGCGAGAAAATCAATCCTGGCACGCCGTATCCACTGCCTATGTCTACGAGTTTTCCTTTCATAGGACCAAGCTCTTCTTGAATCGCCATGGCGTCGAAGGGCGAGGTGTTCAATTCCGGGCCGATATTGGCGCCCGACCAATGCATCTCATAGCGTTCAATACTCGTGAATTCATTCGCGGTTCACTAGAGCAAGGACCGGGCCCTTAGTTCAATTTATGAAGGACTTTTTCCAGCGCCTGCATTTCCTCAAACCAATACGCATCGGTACCGAAATTCGGGAAGATTTTGGGGAACGACGGATCCTGCCAGCGGCGCGCGATCCAAGCCGCATAGTGGATGATGCGCAAGCCTCTTAAAGGCTCCATCAGACGCAATTGGGATTCGTCGAAATCGCGAAGTTCGGTATAGCCATCAAGGAAGGCGTCGAGTTCATCGCCGAAATCATCTTCGTCGTGACGAAAGAGCATCCAAAAATCTTGCACGGGCGGGCCCAAGGCAAAGTCGTCGAAGTCGACTAGGAAAAATTCCGGCGGTTTGCCCGCTTCGTCAGTCATTAAAATATTTCCGCGGTGGGCATCCCCGTGAATGCGTTGAAAAGTGCGGGGGTCCATTTCGCTTTCAAGAAATTCCAAGATGCCTTCCGCGGCTTCTTCATAGCGATTCCAAATTTCGTGATTCATCATCCCCGAAATCAATTCGAGAGCCGGACGTCCGAAGTGCTCGCTGTCGATGATCGCGCGGTGTTTTGGTTTAGCTTGTGCGCCCACATTGTGCAGACGAGCGAGTACGCGGCCAATTCGGGTCAATTCTTCGAAGCCAAGCTCTTGCGGCATGCGCCCACGGAACTTCGGAAAAGCCGCGAACCACAAACCATGCTGCACGGACAGAGTGTCGCCGTTCTTTTGCTTGAGCGGAGGGACGACGGCGACGCCCTGGGAACTCAGCTCTTCGAGAAAGGAATGTTCCTCGCGGATGGCGGCCTCGGACCAGCGGCCCGGCCGGTAAAACTTAACGATAATTTGCGGTACGGCGGCCCCAACCGCCGAAGCGCCGGCGACGTCGATTTCAGTCTTAATGCTAAACACGCGGTTTTCATAAGAATTGAGCTGAAGATATTCGCCCGTGGTCAGCCAGCCCGCATTTTCCACCGCGTCCATAACGAAGTCGGGGGTGAGCTGGAAAAATAGATTTTGTGGATTGTCGTTTGTGTCCCGGCTCATCTAAATCCTATAATCGAGAAGATGAAAGAGTTCACCCAATTTGAAAATCTCCCCGTCGAAATTTGGCGGCGGCCAAGGCAGAGGAATATGCACTTACGCGTAAGGCCGGATGGCGGCCTTCGCGTCACTTGCCATAAACGCGTGGCCAAGCGCGAGATCTTTGATTTCTTGCGCGATAGCGAAGGCTTCATCAAGAAGTGTCTAGAGAAACTGAAACAGCACAAGGAAAAATATCCAGCCAAGCAGTTGATCAGCGATGAACCCTATCTTTACCTGGGCCAGCGCCTTCCGCTGCAAATTATTTGGTCGTGGAATCCTCGCATCAAAGTGCGCGCCCATATTGACCATATCGAAATGCTCGCGCCGTTGACCAGCACACCGAGCGAACGACAAAAAGCTCTGTATAAGTATATGCAACTGCAGGCGCGCGATGTTTTTACCGCTCGTGTGGAAACTTTTAGCAAACAAATGGGCTTATATCCTTCGTCGGTCTCGGTGCGCGGGCAGAGGACACGTTGGGGCAGCTGTTCGAGTGAGGGCCGCGTGAACTTCAATTGGAAATTGCTGGCCGCGCCGCCGGAAGTTATCGACTACGTTGTGATTCATGAATTGGCTCACTTGAAACACATGAATCATTCTGTGCAGTTTTGGGATCTAGTGAACGACCATTTTCCCGGCCACCGGGAAGCGAAGAAATGGCTGCGCGCCCACG
>JBEIHA010000273.1:0-4383 GCA_040381635.1 Pseudobdellovibrionaceae bacterium | reverse complement strand
GGTCCTGGTGAAAGATAAAGACGGTAAAGATCTGTTCACGCTCGCTTGGGGCTCTGAATACAAAGCTCGCGCGGATTACAACGAAGGCGCCGCTTTAAAGTACGCACGCACAAATCTTGAGTCAGAGGTCCTGGGTCTATCCAAAGAAAAGTTAGAATATCTAATGAGAGCCCTGACCCCCCAAGAACCCGCAGGTCACCAACATTCGGAGCATCCGTGAATCCCATCATCACCAAGTCTGCCACGCGCGTGGATCTGTCGGGCGGGACGCTCGATTGCTGGCCTCTGAATTTGCTGGTTGATGGTTGCGTGACGATCAATCTTTCGGTTTCGATCTTTACCCACGTTCATCTTGAACCGCGCGAAGATAAAGAAATAGAATTGAATATCCGCGATCTGCATTATCAAAAAACCTTTGCCAATTTAACAGAGCTCTTGAGAAGTCCGGACGAACAGTTGCGCTTGGTTCAAAAGCACGTCGCCTTTTGGAAGCCCGAACGTGGTTTTCGCTTAGAGACCTCGAGCGAAAGTCCGGTGGGTGGCGGTTTGGGGGGGAGTTCTTCTCTTTCCATTAGTTTGATCAAAGCTTTTTCGGCTTGGCGCGGGGAAAAGCTTGGACTTTACGATATGGTGACGTTGTCCGCGAATCTCGAGGCTCAGGTTTTACATAAGATGACCGGCACCCAAGATTACTACCCGGCCGTGCAGCCGGGGCTGAACGCGATCCATTACACTCCACGCGGGGCGCGACTCGAAACTTTAGCTACAAATAATGAATTGTGGGACAGCCATCTTAGCTTGGTTTATACCGGCCAACCTCATCATTCGGGATTGAACAACTGGCAAGTGATCAAAGCCGCACTTAACAATGAGGCCCCGACGATGAAGGCCTTAGCCGACATTCGCGACGTGTCTTGGGACATGTACAAAGCGTTGAAGGAATCCCAGTTTGGTGAATTTCCGCACTTGTTTGACCGCGAGTTTGAAGCACGGGTGCGGCTTTCGAGCTCATTTTCGAGCCCCGAAATCGATAGACTGCGTAATGTCGCTTTAAAAGCGGGAGCTTCCGCTGTTAAGATATGTGGAGCGGGTGGCGGGGGATGTGTCCTGGTGTGGTCTCATCCCGACCGTAAGGCGCAAGTTGAGGCCGGATGTCGCGACCAAAAGTTCGAAGTACTCAACGCAAAAGCCGTCCTATAGCCACGAAAAAAACGGCTTCGGCGGAGCTTGCCGAAATCGCATTGCTCAATCCAAAAAAAATTCCGAAGTCACATCGCTTTATCGGCGTTTCTTTGGGCGGCGGTAAAACCGATAAAACATGTCTTTCGATGCTCGAATACTATCCGGCGCAGCGGAAAATTTTCTTAAGCCGACTTTTCGACAAAATTCGCACCGAAGGCGAAGTGTCCGCAGACGCGCAAATCCATAAGTTGATCACCCAGAATCCACCGCCGGTGGAAAGCGTGACTTTCGACATCCCTTTGCAATTGCCTAAATGTCTGACCTGTAGGCTGAGGTGTCCGGGTTACGAGGTGTGTGAAGAACCCGAAATCCAATGGATGTGGAAGCACTATCGTGCCCAGAAAAAGCGCCCATCCCGGCTTTTTACTCCGTACACGGAGAGATGTGTCGAGCAGTACCTGCAGTCTGAACTGGAAGAACCCTTTCATTTACAACATGCACTTGGATCCAACCTTGCACCGCTGACGGCGCGTGCTCAGTACATCATTCGTCGTTTGAAATTTCCGGTGGTCGAAGCGTTTCCTAAACTCAGTTTATGGAGAATCGGCAACTCGCTAAATATCGGCAAATCCCATTTGCGTTTTCACCGTCATTGGGAAGGCGGGCAGGCTAGCCGGCAGGTGGTATTGAACAAGATGATGGAAAAGAGCCTGGCCTTTATTTACGACCAGGATATAAAAATATTGGCAGAATCGCCGCAGGCTTTTGACTCGTTTATCTGTGCTATTACCGGCCTTTTGGCTTTCTTAGGGCATACCGAACCCCGACCCAAAGGCTTCCCCCGCAAAGAGAGTTGGGTTGAGATCCCAAAAAAGATATTTCCCTGGCCTTAGGTCCCACGCGCGGGCGCTGAATTCTTGCTAACATAATCCGTATGCGTTTCGTTTCAATATTATTCCTGATGTTTTGGGGTTTCGCCACGTCGGCGCAGACGGCGCACACATTGATCCGTCGTATTTCGGTATTTCCCATCAAGACCGCACCGGAGCTCGCAAAACCGGCGGAAGAGGCGTGGTGGGAACTGCGCGAAAGCTTGACCCGCGACAAACGCTTTTTGGTGGCCAGCAAAAACTTTCTGCAGCAAAAAGATGTTTACCAAGCGCGCTCGGTTTTATCGCCCGCGGACGCGATTATTTTGGGTAAACTTTTGGATGCTAATGCCTTGGTCACCACTTGGATCGATGACCGAGTTCTGCATATGCGCATTTATGAGGGCGAATATGGACGCCCTCTTTGGGAACACCAGTTGGTCTTACAGCCTTCGCTGCCCGTTTCCGAACAAATTGAGCCTGCGGTTTTGAAGTTGGTGAATGATTTTATCGCCACGATCCCGTATCACGGCTTCGTCGTCACCGATCCTTTGAAGGGTCGACCCATTTATCAAGAAGGTCGGCGTTTAATGGTAAAAGCCGAAGTCGGCGTGAATGCCGAAATCGAAGTCGGTGATGCCGCCCAGTTAATTCGAGTTTACAGCGATCACTTGAAGCCGCTATTCACCCACGGGGCCAACATCGAAGTTTTTGCCGAAGGTCGGGTGGTGGAACGGAGCGGCGCCGCTCTTCTGATTGAGCTGGATCGCTTGAACCGCGCCACCTCGGTGGAAGACGGAACGATGGTGCGGCTGCCACGTGAATTGAAAAGGCTCGAGCAAATGTACACTTTGCAAGATTCGTTAAAAACGAAAATTGATCCTGAGTTTTTCTCGCCCGGCATGACGACTGCCAAACAAAAGGTACTCGAACAAAAACCGCTCGTGGCCTCCTTGATGTTCATCGCCAATATGGCGGCCTTTCTGTTGCTCGCGTTTTAGATTTCCACTTGAGGAGAATTCATGCGTAAACTCGGGAACAATGCGCTTTCCCTGCGACGGTACTCGCGCAGGGTGTGTTCTGGCGCTTTGGTTTTTTTGACGATATTGGCATCTCCTGCGCATGCGTATTTTCAAATGGATTTCTTGAAAAACAAGAACACGGCTAAGGCCACCTCCCAATGGACGTTGGCCGATTGGCTGCAGCAAAAGAGCAAATCTCGCTTGGCCGATCAGTGGCTGGCGATGAATCGCGCCCAAGGCAATTTATTCGAAATCAATCTGGCCGGCGGCCACAATGAATACAAAGTAAAGACGGGACCTTTGAGCGCAGCGGTGGATCACAATTCGCAGAGCTACCAACTGGATTTGTACATTTCGATTTTGAATTTATCAGGGGAATACGAAAAAACCGACAATGATCTTGAATCGTATTCCGGCGCCGCCGGTTTGCGACTGTTGGGTTCGTCGTCGCAAACCACGAATTTGATCGCCCGCTACGGGCTTCGTCAGCTCCGAGATCTGAATAGTCAGGAAGAGTGGAAAAACACCTTCGCCGAGGCCCAGTTGCAGTTGTATGTCATCAGTGCCTTCGGTCTGCAGGGAAAATACCGTCACTATTTTCCCGACGATTCCAATCGCGGAAATAAGTTGGAAGGCCATCGTGTGACGGCCGGGGCATTCTTGGAATTCGGTCTATTGCGATTCTTCGGCAACTACTATCAAGAACCGATGGAAGAAACCGCCGCCGGCGTGGTGACTAAAGAAGAGCGCACTGGGTACGAGTACGGGATGAAGTTATTTTTCTAATGCCGTTCTTTAAAAGGCTTTGTCAGCTCAGCCGTCCGCTCGGTTACTGCAATCGGAACTGAATTCTTACGCACTGTCTCCTGTCTAGACAGGGTATGCTGCGTCGAAGTTTCACCAGCCTCTTCGAAGTTAAAAGCCGATTGCGATGGGAAGCACGAATTCAATTCCTTACCGCACCCGAAACTGAACCTGGGTCAAAACTTTCCCGTTGGGTGAAACCAAACTCAACTTGTGCGACCCCCTAGGCGGTTGATCTAGGCGATGAGGACTAACAGCTTCTCCTAAATCATAATTGTTTAACATTAGGCGTGTCTGAGCCGGCACTTCACCTTGAAAACGTATAAACAACGCGATGTGATTTTGATCTAGATGAGGATCCTTAACCAATGTTGAACCATCGGCGGGAAATACGAACTGTGCGCGTTTACCATGTGCAGGTCCAATCACGCTTTGTGCGGGCTCGGTGCCTTTGATAAAGTATTCGTTGTGTTCTTGGCTGAGCCATTCGTGACGAATTCTTTTCG
>JBEIHA010000272.1:0-4398 GCA_040381635.1 Pseudobdellovibrionaceae bacterium | reverse complement strand
TCACCGCCGGGATTTTTGAGGGAGCGTTCAAACCCATTCAAGATGAGCTCTGGGGGTCCTAACTCCATTTTCTATTTCTCTCGCGATTCGTTCTACATGACGATGGCCGCGGGTTTCGTCATAGGGATGATGGCGGATGCGTGGGTGAAAATTCAGATGGACGCGAGACAAGATGATTTGGGTGACTTCGGGGCGATTCCAAAAGGTGAAGACGCTGAAAAAGGATTGTTCAGCTGGTTTTACAAACAGTACAGCGCAAAGAATAATTCGATTCTTTCTAACTGGTCGAACTCGAACAACATTGCCTTTTGGAATATGCCGGCGGCTTTAGCCAACATCGGGCTTTTCTATTACATGTTTTCCGGGCGATTGGACTTAAGCTTAATACTTGCCGGGTACGCGGTGACCTACGGTACCCCGCTAAGCGCCTTTTATTATAAGTTAGATCAAGCTTTTGAAAGAGCTTCGGAGTACGCGGCTCGCGGTATAAAGGACGAAAAATGGATGGCTCACCCCGAAGTTCAAGAGCTTGTTTCGTCAGAAAAACAAAAATTTCGCAATCGATTTCAACTGGGACTTGATACCTATCTCAACTTTCAGGGAAATTGGATACACACGGTGGAAGTTATTCCGACGTCTTACGGAACTCGTGGCTTTGCACGTGCATTGTTTGGTGGTGCTTTGCTAGAGGAAACCATTGTTGAAAAGCTGTTGCGGCCCGCCGCGAATATCACCGCTAACATACCTTTGGTAGGCAGTGTGGTTGGACAGGTGGCGGCCGGCTGTGAGTACTTGCTCACGAATGGAAATGTGGATCTTAAGATAAAGAAATAAGGTGTTTCGCGCTCGCTAAGGCGTATAGACCGAAGCGATAAGTAAAAGAGTGCCCGCGCCGAAGGCAAAAATACTGAGGCGTACGAAAAATTTGTGCAAAGGGATCTCCCGAAAGGCCGTTGAATGATGAATTATTCTCGGAGAACTTACCGGGACCGACAAGACCAGTTTCCGTCCTGGTTATTTTTTGCCGGTCGGGGGTCCGCTGGGTTTTAAAAACTGTGGTGATTCTTTGAGACGTTCATTCATACTTTTCAGGCGTGCCGCGAAGCTCTTAAGCATAACGGAAGCCCAGCTTGGAATCTGCTTGAGCAATTCTTCAAACCCGTGTTCGGAGACTTTAACTAAAGAGACGGGCGTAAGTGCTCGCGCCGAGGCCGAGCGCGGTGAACGATCTAGCAGAGCGAATTCTCCGAACGATTCCCCAGGACCAAATTAACTGATCTTTAAATGTTTGCCGCCGGGGCTCGAGAAAATTTCAACCCGACCCTCTTCGACGATATAGAAATGAAGGTCGCGATCGCCCTCCAAAAAGATAAACTTGCCCGCCTCAAAACTTTCACGCGATACATCTTGCGACATAGTGTTCCCTCTCCCACAGGGTCGACGAAGGGGAGGCTTGAGGCAACCCTGGGTGAAGCGGACTGGACCAAAATCGTGAGTAAGAGAGCCCAATTAGGTCACCTAGGGTTTTTGCAATCGCTCGAGGACGCTTTGGACGGGAACGGACCTTGCTGACCGAGCGCTTATGATCAAAGTGGGCCTCTTTAAACTAGCGTTGATTTTCGCGCTTGGGACCCCGGCTTCGGCCGCGGCCGCGCGCCTGGATTTCAAACTTTTGAATGGCTTAAATTACTACGAGGTTCTCGGCGTGAGCCGCGAGGCGAAGGACGCCGAAATCAAACGCGCCTATCGTGCCGCCATGATGAAGCACCATCCGGATCGGGGTGGTCAAAGAGCGATGGCTCAGTTCGTAAACGAAGCCTATGAAATTCTTGAGAACGCTTATAAACGGCAAGCCTTCGATCTCTGGCTGAATGGTGGAGCGACTGACCGAGCGCGTGACACGTACCGCGAACCCCCACCGAAAACCGAGGCTGAACGGCGATCCGAAACTTTGCAAAACATAGTGGATGATGTTTCGACGATCGTGCAGGCGGAGCTGCAAAAAAATCCGCGCATGACGAAAGTCCAGATGGCCGATTTGGCGCGCGGGATCATCATTTATTACTCACGCTTCTTGCCGGGCGCGCAGATTAAAGTGACGGACCTTGAATTCCTGCTCTCACAATTCGCATTGGCGCATAGTGCGGGCTTTGCTCGCGGATATTCTGAAATGCTTGCTTTGGCGGTCGGCACGATCGAAATCTTACGCGGGAGAGCCCGCTATCCACATTTGGAGGATGGACGTCAGGCCAATGAGGCCCTTCGCATTCTTGAAAGCCGTTTGGCCTTCGATATTGAAAATCATCATGATTCGCGCAAGCGGGTGTACTTCGACACCGTTTATGAGTTCTTAACCGGTCAATCGATTTTGCGTCGCCGGGCGGTGAGTTCATGTGAGGCTGCGTTGCGCTACCAAGCGGCTGAAGACCTTACGGTCGTTATCCCGATCAAAATCGACATTCGTTTTTAGGTCCTAACCCGTTCCTGACAATTCCACCAAGTTTGTGGTGCTAAACAGGAAGGCATCAGAAAACTGGAGGATCTATGTTGATTTCACTGTTGTTTTTCTTAGGCCTGAACACAGCTTCGGCACAAACCGAAGTGGTGAAAGTGGATGGTTCGAGCACGGTATTTCCGATCACCGAAGCGGTGGCCGAAGAGTTTCAGACGTCTAAAAAAGGCAAAGTGAATGTCACCGTCGGCGTTTCTGGAACGGGCGGCGGATTCAAAAAATTCTGCCGCGGCGAAATCGACGTGCAGAACGCTTCGCGCCCGATTCACATGTCCACCGAAGCCGGTAAGCCTGGCGAGATGGAAAACTGCAAAGCGGCGAACATCAAATACTTTGAGCTTCCCATAGCCTTCGATGCCATCGCGGTCGTTGTGAACAACAGCAACAACTGGGTGAACGATATCTCGGTAGAAGATCTTAAAAAAATATGGGAACCCGGCGCCCAAGGCAAAGTGATGAAATGGAAAGACGTGAATCCCAAATGGCCCGATCAGCCCATGAAGCTTTACGGGGCGGGTGCGGATTCGGGGACCTTTGATTACTTCACCGAAGCCATCATGGGGAAGGCGAAAGCCAGCCGTGGCGATTACAGTGCCAGCGAAGACGACAACGTCTTGGTCAAAGGTGTAGCTAATGAAAAAGGCGCGATTGGTTACATGCCGTATTCGTATTACGAGCAGAACAAGAAATCCCTGAAGTTGGTCGCCATCAGCGACAAGGGCAAAACACCCGTAGTCCCCAATCGTGAAACGGTGGAAGGCGGCAGTTACTCTCCGCTTTCGCGTCCGGTGTTTATTTATGTCAACGAAGCTTCGTTTAAAAAGCCGGCCGTTAAAGAATTTGTCGAGTTCTACGTCAAGAATGCGGCGCGCTTGGCTCTTGATGTGAAATACATCCCGCTTCCGGCCGATGCCTACAAACTTAACACGGAGCATCTGAATAAGGGCAAGTTGGGTTCAGCGTTTGCTGGACACTCGGCCGTCGGTATGAAAATCCAAGACTTGATGAAAAAAGAAAGGGCGCTCTAAACAGAACGCCGACAAAGCCCCAACACGATCTTGATTGCGCGGCCGTTTTATATCGATACCATTCAGGTATGAGCACAATTAAAACGGCACGCGGACTGGCAACATTCACGATCATGGGCTTCGCGATTTTGGTTTTTCTCGGGCACGGTTTTCTTATCCGGGCCATGACTTCAGATCCTCTTCTGAGAAAACGTAAGCTTCTGCGTAATATCAACTGGTACTCGCGCCTAGCGCTGTGGCTGATGCGAGTGAAAGTGATCGCGCGCGGCCGCAATCCTGCGGAGGGCGAAAACTTCCTGATGGTTTCTAACCACATGTCTTATTTGGACATGATCGTGTTGGCTTCGGTGCAACCCTCGGTCTTTGTGACTTCGGTGGATATGGGTCAGATTTTTTTCTTGGGCACCATGGCCGAAATCGGGGGCAGTCTTTTTGTCGAGCGCCGTAACCGTGATCGCATCGATCATGACGTCGCGCAAATCGAGTACGCTTTAAACTGTGGCTTTGACGTCACGCTTTTCCCCGAAGGCACGAGCGGCAACGGTTTGGAAGTTCTGCCCTTCAAACGATCACTGCTGACGGCGGCGCTGAATTCTGGAACTCCCGTCATGCCGGTGACCCTGAAATATTACGAGATCGACGGGCAGCCGTTTAGCGAAGAAAATCGGGACGTCGTATGCTGGTACGGTCGCCAATCCTTCTTGCCCCATTTCTTTCGCTTGCTTTCAGCCAAGTCGGTGCGCGCGAAAATCACTTACGGGACGCCCGTGCGCAGCGAAGTCGGCATGACCAAGCACACGCTGACCGATGATTTGCATCGCACAATTTCACAGGAATACAGAGAACCTCTAGTTCTCG
>JBEIHA010000271.1:0-4444 GCA_040381635.1 Pseudobdellovibrionaceae bacterium | reverse complement strand
GAGCGATTCAAAAGCTGCTACGAAGAAGTTATTGGAAGAGGTTAAGAACACCTTAGGCTATTTGAGTTGAACAAAAGTTCGACAGACGCCAGTTGAGTGCTCAAATCATTGTTCCCAAAACACTGTTCACTTTCTTTAACTAGGATGTCACGAACGTGGCCAGCCGTCGGTACTCTCAATATATAGGGACGACTTTGGCGTCTCGAGAAAATGCGCAGCCGAAAGCTTGCGCCGTTGATGGATGCCATGACTCAATAACCTATGTGTACCGCTGGTGATTCAGGTCCAGTTCAACTGCGGCACCATCGACTGACACCGGTGCCGAAACGTCACCTGGAAAGTCTTGCTCGGGAGTGCCCCAAATTGCCGCCGCATTGCGATCCAGTGGTCCCGCGTTTGCTCTAGTGTGACTTCGAGGCGGCGGCGGTCTGACTCATGGAATAGAGTCAGACAACTTACCGATACTTCTTAAGATTTACACAACTCCATTCCACCTCAAAAAATTGTAGGGCCGAAATTAACCGAGTCGTCAGGTCGACGACTCTAACGGGGGAGTAAAGTGTCCATGAAGTCGGACCTTGAGCTTATACAGGATGTAAAGAATGGCGATAAAAAGTCGTTCGAAACGCTGGTTGTCCGTCACGAAAAATTTCTTATGAAATCGATCGTGCGCATGACCCGAGACCTAGATGCCGCGGAGGACATCGTGCAAGACACCTTCATCAAAGCTTACAAAAGACTGTCGCTCTTTGAAGGTCGATCGAGCTTTCGCAGCTGGCTCTATCAAATCGCGCTGAACACCGCGCGCAACCGCTTCCGCAAACACGCCAAGGAAACGGTAGGAACGGAAGGCATGGACATCGCCGTCGACACGCAAGTCGAAAATCAGATCATAGCGCTGGACGTGCGTTCGATTCTGCAGGGCGAGATCGCGAAACTTCCGGACCGGCAGCGCACGGCTTTGAGTTTACGCATCTTTGAAGATTTATCTTTCAAAGAGATCGCGGACATTATGGATTGTCCGTACGACACCGCGAAGGCGAATTATCGCCACGCTTTGCTCAAGTTGAAGGAACGGTTGGAGGGGAACTCCATGCTGAAAACATGGACAGAACAACCGCGCTTTTCATTAATGGATTTGGGGTTCAATCAAATGGAGGTTGACGGCTAATGGAAGACATCGAGTGGTGGTGGATCGATTATTTAGAGAACGAGCTGGATTCTGTTTTGGAAAATGACTTGCTTACGCTGTTGCAACACAGCCAAGAAGACCGCGAAAGTTTTGAAAACTTTCGTTTGCTGAAACAATGGGTGCGTGAAAGCGATCCCGTGGGCAGCTGGCCGATAGAAGAGCGCACGCATCGGATGCGCGCGAATGTTATGGCTGCTATCGCGGACCTAGAAATCGAGCCGGTCCTGCCGGAACGCAAACGTCGCGAGCGACTGAGGGCGATCGAGTTGGGTGCGGAGATTTGATTTTTTCTGATTCGATATTGTGGATCGCTGTTTTGCAGGCTTCATTCACAGCTCGCTAATCCGCTCCACGGTCGACCTGGCAAACGGGTCAGCTTTCGCTTTCAGTGAATACTGGCAATACGAAGATTTTAGGGACAATGTATTTACGCCGACGAGCCCGCCACAAACTTCTTCAAAGTCTCGGCCGGACTCGGATCATCCTTCAACGTCTTTAGCCAATCAAACGTTCGCGCGAAATCCCGACCGAAGTGTTCGTACAATTTCTCGAAGTCTTCCAGCGAGTACTCGTAAGTCTGATAGGCCAATAGAATAGCATTGTTCAATTCGCGCGAAGCGAATTCATCGTAGTTGCGGGTTTTCAAAGTGGGCTTGAGCTTATACAAAAAACGCGTCTGGATTTCTTTCAAGCGCGCGGTCTTTAATTCCGGCGTGACCTTGCCCGCATTGTCTTCATACCACTTTTTCAATTCTTTCAGTTCCTGGGTGATAAACGCCGAGAATGCCTTCTGGTCAGCCGTGTCTAGCAAAGCGGTCTTCAAGGCCGGGGCATCCTCGCCATCGCGCGCGCGGAAGAACAGCTTCATGCCCTCGTGCCCCATAAACGTCGCCAGACGCTCGTTAAATTCGGCAGCACTTTTTATAAATAAAGTGGTGTGGATAGTTTCGTGTAAAATCAATTCGGCCAAGTCGTTGTCTTCGTAGCGCAACATGCTCGACAGCACCGAATCCTCAAACCACCCTAGGGTGGAATAAGCGGACACTCCGCGCACCGAGGTGTCGTATTTGCTCTTGTCAAAACCCGCGGCTTCTTTGTCAGCCAGCTTTCGCCTAAAATATCCCTTGTAAGGAACTTCGCCCACAAAAGGGAATTTCCACAAAAAAGGTTTCAATTCATGGGCGTACGCCGCTTGCACAATATAAGTGACGTGGGATTCTTCCAGCTGAATAAAGGATGTGTAATTGGACGATTTCGACAAACCTAACGTACTTTCTCCGAAGACCTTCACTTCGCCCACCAGGCGAAGCTTGGATTTTTGTGCCTCATTCAATTTGTCCGACTTCAACATTTTCTCGATGGATTTACGGCTGTTGATCAGCTTGGACTGGTGATAGCCGCTATGAAGGTAATAGCCGATTTGGCAGCCCATGCTGCTCACCATGAAGAGCCCAAACAAAGTTAGTTTTAAAATAGCCAAGACATACCGGCACGCCCGGCGTAATCGATCACGAGAGGGTCCTCTTTCAACGGTGATGTCCATATGTCCACGCCCACTTTGATGCTGAATTCTTTGGTGAGATTTAAAGACAAGCCTAAACCCCCGCTAGGTACCACGCCATCTTGTTTAGCAATTCGTTCTCGGGGATCATTGTCGACTTTACGGTAGCGCTTCTTTGTTAAATAACCGGCGCCAAACTTAATGTACGGCCGAAACGGATCCTGACGCCCAGCGAATGAAATGACCAGGTCCATGGAGGTCATTTGAATATCGTCTTGAACGGTCGTTTTCGGATCAATCGTCGCCGTACCCTTCGTCACCTGTTTGGATCCACCTTTTGTGAAGTTCAATTCCCAGGCACACATCTCCCAAAAATAGTAAGAGCCGGATGCCGTGTAGGTCAGGCTTTCGATATAGTTGTTTTTATCGTATCCACTGGAGCGATAATTGATGGAGCCGCCGAGCTCGAAAAAACCGGCGGACGCCAAGGGGGACGTGGCGAAAATAGCCAATAGCACTAACAATTTCATATTTTAAGTTTAGCAAAAATGATTTCTCAGGATGGGCCAGTTCAGTTCACAGCCGGTCCAAAGTTAGGCGGCCTTAGGTAGAGGGTGAAGTTGTAATAGAGGTGGATGAAGCCGTCGGCCTTCACCATCTCTGATGGAGGATTGGGAAAGGGGGCGGCGATACGGAAGGCCTCGACTGCAGCTTGGTCCAGACCTTTGTCGCCGCTAGACGAATGAATCACCGAGCGCGCAAAATCTCCCGTAGGTGTGAGAAGGATTTCTATTTGAGTGGTGCGATTGCGACGGGCGAGGATTTCCATGTCACGTGCGGCAAGCTGGCCGACGTAGTTGCGGATCAGCGCAACCCAACGGTTGCGGATCTGTTCATTCGAGCGTTGATAGAAGGCATAGAACTCAAGTTGATCGGTGTTCAGGGCGGTGAAGGCCCCTTCTTCTACTCCCGGAATAGACTGCGAGAGACTCGATTGTCCGATGGCCACCGTTCGTAAAGCTTGGCCGCCCCCCGGCGCGAGAAAACCTTCGCCTTTGTCGCCACGTTGTTGATCGCCGGCGATGCCTTCGGGGTCGCCCTTTGGCTGTGCCTGAGCTTGAGCATTGCGATCGGCGCCGATGTTTCGCGAGGCCAGTTGTTTCTTCACGCGCTTAGTGAACGCACTTAAGAAATCAGCCTCTTTCTTTAGATCGTCGGCCGACGGCGGTTGCGGTCTTTCATTGTCCGGGTCCATAAGTATTTTGTTCGGACCCGCTTTTTCCCCACGCTCCACGATCACAATTTCCGTTGTATCACTCTGAGACACCGGACCGCCGAAATTACCATGCAGGAGAATCCACACCAGCACGGCATGAAAACACAGACTAAATACGAGGCCCTGAAAGCTTCTGTCCACGATCTTGGTATAGCCGTTTCGGCGCCTAAAGTTGAGACAATTTACGGCCGATAAGAATGGGCAAGCGATAGATGAAGGGGAAAACTCGATGAAGAACGTTTTAGATCTGACTCAGCGCCTGAAGAATCAAAAGAATGTGCGTAAAGCCAAGGGTGCAATGGTGCATGTATCGGCACCGGTTGTCGATATGACCGAAAAGCGCCAAGAGATTTTGATGCAGGAACGTCGTCAGGTCCGCCGAACGATTTTGTCGGAGTTTATCGGCGCCTTCGTTGTTATTCCAGAAAAAGGGCTCGTCAAAGTCAACCTCTATGACATCTCGGAAAACGGGATG
>JBEIHA010000270.1:0-4448 GCA_040381635.1 Pseudobdellovibrionaceae bacterium | reverse complement strand
ATCCAGCAACGAGATCTCCGTTTCAATTTCGATGCTCATCGCACCCTGAAAGTCGGCTTGAGGTTTGACGTTTAAAATCACCCCGTGTTGTTTCCATAAGACGTCGCGCCCGCTGCGGGAAGCAATGCGGATCGGGAATTCACCCCCCGCATGGAACTGTGCTTGGCTGCCGCTGCGACATAATAAAGTCGGCGATGCTAGAATCTGCGCGTGGCCTTGGGCTTCGAGCGCCCTTAAGCTCACCATCAGCCCTTCACCATCTTTTATATTCGGTAAGAGCTGAGCCTTATACTCACCCGGCCACTGCACGCCGAGTTCTTGCGAATAGCTTTTGGAAAGTTCCGCCAATATCACCCGCGTCCGAATCAACGGGGCCACCGTCAAATCCGCACCCGAAACATCCACGCTGATCCCGAAGGGTTTATAAACCCGTTCGACCGCGGCTTTTAAACTTTGCGCGCCCTTTGGAATATGCACCCGAAACTCCCCGTCACTCGCAGAAAAGCGAACGACCGGAAATCCGTTCTTCGTCGCAAGGCCACGCAAATGTCCCATGGCCTCGATGGCCACGTCGGGTAGGGGGTGCGCGCGGAAAGAATACTCTCCCCCGTTTCGCCGAGCGACTTCGGCTAAGTGAAGCCAGTCAGCGAAACGAAGGAGAGTACCGGAGATAGCAAATTTTTTTTGATCGACGTGAAATTTAAGGCCCATCATTTTGCCTAAGGAATTGCGCACTTGACCGGCGAAGTCTTTATCCGAAGCGTAGCTCACCCGAACAAGGTAGCCCTTGCCGTCGACCGCCAGCGAAGTCGTGCCTGGCTTAAGCCCGATAATCTTAAGACCCGAGCCACTGTCCACCGCGCGGACAATGCCCCGGGCGCCAACGCGCACACTGGCTTCGGCAGCTGCGGGTAAAGCGCGGACTTCACCGACCTTGAGCCACAACTCAGAAGCGGGGGAGGGGAAGGAGAACAAAAATAGGAACGGGATTAACCATTTCATGGAGGCAGGGGAGTGCAAGGGACGGCCCGAGCTAAACTTCAACAAAAGGGATACACGGCAATCACGCCGGACGGATTTCGGACAAGCATTCTTCGACTTCCGGATTGTGTCTCATTGTAAGGCTAAATCTCATATGGATCGAACACCAAGGGATATATTTTTAGTTTAAAAATCAATAGCTTAAGACCTCCATGTCCAATATTGACTAATTTGGACAAATTAGCTATATTGTCTAAAGTAGAGGTGAGCGATGGGTATAAAAGCCAAAAAAGATAGAATGTCCGCAAGCGATGCCAAGAATAACTTCGGCGAGCTTTTGGATTTCGCTAAAACTCGTCCGATGAAAATTGAGAAGAACGGTCGACTTGTTGCCGTCGTCATCTCCGCTGAAGAATTTGAACGGTTGGAAGCGATGGAAGATGCTTGGTGGGGTCGGCGAGCCGAAGAAGCGATCAAGGAAGGATTTCTGACTGCAGAAGAGAGTCAAAAGAAACTCGCTCAGTGGTTAAATGCTAAAGATTGAGATCTCTCGTCGAGCGGACAAATTCATCGACTCCTTGCCCGCAAAACAGAAACGGCAAATCACCTCGAAGATTCTCGAACTCAGCAATAACCCCGAGCCTCATGATTCCATTCAGGTCAAAGGCTACAAGCAATTTCGACGAACCAGTGTCGGCGAGTACCGAATTATTTTTCAGGTTCAAGATTCAACTCTCTTGATTATCGTCTTGGTCGGTAAGCGAAATGATGACGATATCTACAAACAATTGAAAAGACTTTGATGGGTCGGGGACTGTCGTAAACAACAATCATTTCTTAGTCGGATACCTAAAGGTTCGTCGGCGGCTCCCCGGCCCTTATTACACTGGACTCCGATTTGCAAAATTGGGTGGTTAAAGAACACATCGATTTTGGGAGCGGTAATGGGTCAGATGAAGAGCGCAATACGTCACTTTGTCGTTTCGTTGTACATAGCTATTTGCACAATCCCCCAATCCGGGGCAGTCACACTAGCCCCGGATCCGACGTTCGCAGAGCTAGAAATCTTATTAGGCAATCCAAAAGTAACGAGCGTCGAAAAATTCTTGGCTGAATTGCCGGTGTCCTACCGGAATAGTTTCACTCTAGTTTACAAATCAAAATCGATCCAGGGCGCTAGTCCGCCTTTCCCACGCGCCGTAGTCTTTGGCCGAGATGGAAAACTGATATTGACCTTTAATGGCGATCGCTCGCAAAAAGGTTTCAACAATATAGAGATCTTGCACTGGGACGAAGCACTCAAAGAATGGGAGCTCCGCGAGATTCAGTTCTCAAATACCGCTAAGCCTCGGGTCTCTGGACCAAATCCATCGCATTGCTTGCACTGTCACTCGAGTGCGCCACGTCCCTACGGGCATGTGAAGCCCGTATGGAATAACTACCATAGATGGACGGGAGTCTACGGTAGTGTAGACGATGCCCTATACAATGTTATTGACGAAAATGCTTTGGGCCGCGTTTTAAAGACGGAATTACACTTTGTTAAAAAGGAAGCTGACGATTTCAAGGCCTTCCGGAACTCGGCCCTTACCCATGATCGCTACAAGTATCTTTTCGAAGGCCAAGGGCATGATCTTGATTTTCCATACCACCAGAATAGTACTTCTGAGTTGAATTTTAAGCTTGGAAAGGCCCCGAACACGCGCTTGTCCGAGTTCTTGACGTTACGAACGGCAGAGCGAAACGTCCATCGTATTTTTAGGAGTGAGATCTTTAGGAAGTATCCCTATTCGCTTCTATTGCTCAGTCAGTGCGCCCATATACCGCAGGCGCAAGCGGCGTTAAATCACTTCAATGGTCTGGCAAATGAAATTGGACGTTGGGGAAAGCTGAGTGATTTGCAAAAAGTAGATCCGTCCGCCTATCAGGTTTTTCATCAAGTCGTCGACCGATTGGGGTTAGTTGGGATCGATGAATGGAATACGGCGCTGGACACCCCGGGCGACCAAGTCACCTATCCTATCACGGGCATCCGCGGATCGAGTCCGTCGCAATCTGTCATTGAAGCTGAGTTCATCAAAAAGCTTTCACTCAATAAATCATTGCCCTGCACGCAAACTGCCTATCCAAGCAGTTACAAGAATGAAACTGAATTAGGACTCGATTTTCTGAACGTATTCAATGCTAATTGGGCACTCGTGCAATGTTCAAATGTTTGTGATTTGGCCGCCAAGAATTCCGAAGTTGAAATTGCATCCGCAAAGCCAGAGATCGAGAAACTAGTGCAAGAATCGACGGCACCGAGATTGGCTTATAAAAGAAATCAGGAGCGTAACATCGTTATGACATGCGCGGCTTGCCACTCGCCCGCATCCGGACCGACGATTGGGCCATCCATCCCTTTTGGCGACCGTAAAAAGCTGGCCCTGTGGTCTGACGAAATCCAAAGGGTCATCTATCCCAGCCAGAATTCGGTTTACTCTGACGGACATCGTATGCCCTTTGCTCAATCCCCGTTAACTGCCAAGGAAACTCAGGACTTAATGGATTATATCCGAAACTAATCGGTGCCAGCCGGATGAATTAATCCGCCGGCAAGGAAAACGTAACCTCGAACTTCCCCTTCGGCGTTTGCACCTCAAGCTGCGAACCCAAACGGCGAAGCACGGCCTGCACCACACTCAAGCCTAAGCCAGTGCCCTTGGTATGATTCATAATATTCTCGTCCAAAGCGAAGGGCTTCAGGATCTTCGCGATTAGATCGCTTTTCACCGATTTGCCCTCATTCACCAAAGACAACAGGACGCGATCGTCGTCCGCCTCGCGGCTGCCAATTTCAATCGTCGAGTTTTCGTGACCAAACTTGATCGCATTGTCGAGCAGTCGGGACATAATCGACTTCAAGGCCTTCGAATCCGTACGCACGTCCGCGGCTCCGAAATTCATTTCCAACTTCATGCTCTTTCTATCTAAAGCATCGGCGTAGTCTTTAGACAGCTCGGCCACCAATTTTTTCAAGTTAATGGCCGTGTTCTTCACCGGCATCTGGCCCGTTTCGGCCGAAACCAATTCCAAAGAATCATTGATCAGTGCATGCAGACGGTCCGCGCTCTGGGAAATTCGTAAGACAAATTTCGTTTGTTCATCGTCCAGGTCAGACTCCTGTAGCAAAGACAAGAAACTCACGATCGCCGTCAGCGGCGTTTTCAACTCGTGATTGATCAGAATCATAAAATTGGATTTGGCTTCGTCCAAAGATTTAAGTTCGCGTAAGGCGGTCTCAAGTTTAAAGTTTTTCTCCTTAAGCTCCGCCGATAGCTCGAAGCGTTCGATCGCTTTATCCACGGTGTTCGCCAGATCGACCGGATCCCAGGGCTTGGTGACGTAGCGATACACTTGCCCTGAATTGATCGCCGAGATCACCGAATCAATGTCGGTGAAACCAGTGAGCAAGATGCGGATGGCGT
>JBEIHA010000269.1:0-4472 GCA_040381635.1 Pseudobdellovibrionaceae bacterium | reverse complement strand
GACCATACGCGCGGGGCCGGTTCGATCAAGCGTGCCACTTGCATGGTTAAAGTCGAAGCCCCGCTGACTTGCTGACGGAAGCGAAAATTCTGCGCCAGAGCCCGACCCACAGCCAACGGATTGACCCCGGGATGAGAGCGAAAGTATTGGTCTTCGAGACACAGAAGCCCTTCGGTCAGGTGAGGGGGAAGCTCATCGGAATCCACGCGGAAGCGCCATTTCTCATCGGGACTTAGGTAAGCGCGCAAAAGCGAGCCGTCACGCGCCTGAACGACGCGCGAGAAGGCGGGCTTTGAGGCTTTCTGGGGCAATGGCCAGCCCAAGAAAACCAACAGGCCCATCAATAATAAAACAGCCAGACTACTTTTTGGCCGCTTCCACGATCTGAACAGGAGTGTCCTTATCGTAGTCAAAATTCGCCGGATCATACATCGCTTCCACGAAAGCCGCAGGCGCGGTGAACTGCCCCTTGGTCACGGCCCTCGCACTATAGTAAACATACTGAGTTGAGCCCGCCGCCAGGTCACCAAAGACTTGCAAACGATCATCGCGCAAATCTTGGTACTCGGCCTTGAACGCATCTTTCATCCATTGCAGATCCTCGCTTTTGCCCAAGCGCGGATTTTCGATTTCAAATCCGGCAGGCACGCGATCGACGATAGCGATGTTCTTCACCGTCGACTTCCCCGTGTTCTGCACGGTCAATTCAACGAAAACCGTATCGCCCTGCTTAATGGCCGAAGCATCCATGCCCGACCCGTCACGTTTATAAAACGTACGCTGGATCGAGAGCGGTGAGCGCGAGGGCGGCGGCATCTTGGTGTAGCCGGTCGCTTTCACGTAAAGATAAGTGCCTTTTTCCGCGGGCGCATCCGACACTTGCAACTTGGCCGCACTTAGGTTCGGTCCATCGAAGCGGAAACCAGGCGCGCCGGCGACTTCGAAAGCCTTCGGCAAACGCTTGCCATTCATGACCAAACCCACTTTGGCCAAGGTGGCCGCATCGGGCTTCTTCATTCCGTTCAATCGCTTACCCAAAGCCAACACCGACCAGGCTATATCTTGCGTTGAATAATAATTGTCCTTCGTCGCCAGCGACGCGGCCACGCGGATGGCCAAAGTCTCAATGGCCGGGTGCTTAGGATTGATGTCCTCGAGCACGGACATGCGCAAACCGTCGGCGCGCATCGGGGACCAGTAGGTATAGTCATCCTCGCGTTCACCGACCAACTGCATGGCGTACGCCGAATCATCGGTTAAATTTTTGATGCTGTCTTTGTCACCCAAAACTTTGGCCGCGGCCGAGAGCAAGAAAAAGTTTTCGCCGCGGACCCCGCTCCACCGTTGGCTTGAGACCGGTTTATAGCTACGAACCACATCGCGTAACTCCTGCGTAACGGCGCGGCCCCCTTTGGCTAGAACGTAAAGCGCGAAGGGTTCGGCTTCGGTTTCATAGCGGCGCGCGGTCGACGCTAAGTTGTAGGCCGAGTCCCGCGTGTAACTCTCTAAGTAATCCAAAGCACTTTTGAGTGCTCCGGGGGAAACCTCGTAACCCAACTTCTTCGCGTCGAGCAGCATATGCGTGGCGTAGGCCGTACCCCAAGGATTCGGCGTGCCGTCACCTGGCCAATAGCCGAATCCGCCCGAAGCGGTTTGCATGGAAATCACGCGCGCAATTCCACGGTGGACCATGTCTTTTATCTTCATTTGCGCGGCCTTCTGCGGCGCCACCCATTGAAGCAGATCTCCCATCACCAGCAGAGGCATCGTTGCCGACGTGGTTTGTTCGATGCAACCGTAGGGATATTGAATCAGCGTGTCCAGATGGCTCATCTGATTCAGATACGGCATCGGCGAGACCGACGCTTCCACCCGCGCATAATCGCTGCGCCATTCTTTTGGAATATACGAAGCCAACACGGCTTCTTGTTTCGTATCCAAGGATAAGCGAATGGTTTGTTCTATTCCTGAAGGCTTGACTGGAAGATCAAAGCTTTCGACGGAATTCAATTTGTCCGCGAAAGCTTTGACTCCGATCGAAGCCATGCCGTTGACGCCCTTCACTTCGGCGCCGAATTGAACGACCCTCGCCTGTCCATTAGGAACTTTCACCTGTTGCTTTACGTTGGTCATGGCCACCATCGCGCCAGGTGCCACTTCGACGGTTACGTTTTGATCTTTGCCGCTCAGATTCGTCACGCTGACGGGGAACTGAAATTTATCACCTTGGGTTAAAAAACGCGGCAGCGTCGACTGCAAGACCAAAGGATCACGCACCGTCATCGCCGATGACGACGAACCCATGCGCGTTTTGCTGCCCGCGACCGCCATGATGCGCACTTTGCCCTGGAACGCCGGTAGCGGCACTTGCAAAGTGGCCTTGCCCGATGCATCCGATTTCAAGTTAGGGAACCAGAAGGACACCAATTTCACCGGCATGTTTTTACTTTCACCACCGCCCGCTTCATCACCACCCGGATTCTTTCCACCGGCGTTTTCAACCGCCACGGTCCAGCCCATGGTTTCGATACTGGCGACACCCAGCGCGCGCGCTTCAAAAAAACGTTTTAAGGGGTCCGGAGATTTATAATCAGTCATCTGCAAAATGCCTTCATCCACAACAGCGACGTCGTACTGGGTGGGCATTTGGGCGGAGTTTGAAATCTGAAAGGTCACGGTCTTACGGCTTTCACTGATTTCGGGATGAACCACGGTCAGATCCATGCGCTGACTCGCGGGCACGATCTGAACGCTGGACGCGCCCCAAGCCCGCGCGGGCAAAAAGCGTTTTCCCCCGGCTTCCACGGGATCCTTCATCAGCAAAGCGGTGACGTAAACATTCGGTAATACATTGGGAATTTTCCACGCGATCTTCACCTGACCGGGTTTCTTTACGTCAACCCAGCGGGTTTCTAAAGTGTGATCGGATTCAAACGCGAAAAGGACGCGGCCGGCGAATGGCGCTTCCACCATCACGTCAATGTTGTCCCCGGGCGAGGCCTCGCGCTTCGAAACTTCGACTTTGAGCTGACTGGGTTCGGGTGCGCGCATTCCTGGCTTGGCGCTGTGTTCTGAGTAGGACCAACCCATGTAGCCGGCATCCAAATCCGCCGTATATCCCGTTTTCGTGTCCACAGCGCGGACCATCCAACGTCCCCAATCTTCGGGAGTGCTCAAAGAGACCTCGAAAGAATTTCCGTTCACCTCGACGGTTTTTTCCACCGAAGTCGGAGTAAGAATTTGCTCGACCTTCCAGGAATCGTAACCACCGTAGGTGTAGTACCAATGATCGCGCAGATTAAAGAGCTTAAGCTTTACGGTCGTCTTGGAATTTTTCGCGCCGCCTTTAAAATCAAACAGTCCGCCACGCACCACAAGGGTGCTGGACTTAGCACTTGCTAACTTCAAACCAATCAGCGTGTCGGTCGAAGCCAGGTAGGCCTGCCCAGTTTTGGTCGTTGCGCGGCCCGACCCGGCCTCGTTCACGTCGACTTTGGCCTTCAGTTGATACGCTTCGGCCAGTTTTCCGTCTTTCATATCGTAACCGCAAGTCTCTTGGATGCCGCCTTTCGCGTCGAGCGTTCCCTCCTTCGAATCTAAAGTCATCGCTTGCGGAGCTTCCTTCGTGTAAATCCCCGTGGCGTAACCCGGTCGATTGGGAATTTCACGGAAAGCCGGGCGCATCGAGCACGACATTTTGTAAGTCCCGCCCGCCCCCGGGGGCCCAAATAAATAAAGCGCCGAGATATTAAACGGCACCAAGCCCTTGCCGATCACAATCTCTTGCGCGGGCGAAACCTTAAGTCCTATGCGTTCGGGCACGAATTCTTCGACCATAACGCTGGTTTCGTGCAGCAAGGTTTTTCCTGAATAAACAGCAACTGTGTACTTACCGGTTTCGCTGGCCGCACTCGATGGATATTCGGTAAGGGCTACGCCAAATTCCGAAGTCTCGCTGACTGTTTCGCGAACCACTTTGCCGCGCGGGTTGGTGATCGTCCAACGCAGCGGAAGCTTGGGCACGGCTTCAAATTTATTGTTGCGGACCATCGCCGCCATTTTCAAAGTTTCGCCGGGGCGATACAGATCACGCTCACCATAGACGAAAGCGTCGAGAGCCCCCGCCGACGAAGTGAAATCGCGCTTGCCGGCGTGAAACGCATCATTCGGCAGCGTCAAATCTTCGAAGCGAACGTAGGTCATGTCCTTGCCCGATTTAACGATCATCGCGTAGGGCGAAGTGCTTTCCAATTTCTTCCAAGTCAGGGCGCATTCCGCAGTCGCGCCCGCGGTCGTGCAAGACCCCAGCTTTCGATTGCTGGTCGCGACCAAATCCACCGTGGCGCCGTTTACAGGTTTTAGATCGCGTGTGTTCATCACCCAAACTTTGGCTTCTTGCAGACCCCGCTTGGCCACGACGGTCAGATTCGTGACCACTACCGTTGAGCGGTCGTACTCGCTTCGGTATTCTT
>JBEIHA010000268.1:0-4494 GCA_040381635.1 Pseudobdellovibrionaceae bacterium | reverse complement strand
GCGAAATCGTGTATACTATGTTCATGTCAAAGACTTCGAAACGCAAAGATCTCGGGCCGATCGTTATCGACGAAGAGCACGGTTTAGTATTCGAATCGGAGCAGGAGCTTTATTCTCATTTTGAGAATGAAATTCAAGCTCTCGAACGCGAGTTTTTTTCTTTGCGCAAAGAGGAAGACATCAATGAATTTGAATTCAAGAAGTACGACAACCAGCTGGAAAAGCTTCTCGATGATCCAGATGAAGTTTGGGAAGATACGGCGACCCTTGGTCAGCAGAGAGTCTTCATCTACATTCGGCAGTTCGAAAAGACGACCCACGTCGCCGCCTGCTATTTGACCGAGAGCACGCCCTCTTTTGTTTATTTGCATTTTCCGACTTCAGACGAAGATTTGGTTGAGCGTTATCGTCGCGGACAAATGGTTTTTCAACGCATGATGGGTGATCTGCCCATGGGCGCGATCGAAGGCGATGCTTTGCACGAAGGCGATGATCTTGCTTCGGGTCTTTATAAGGCTATGCTTCTTTTGCGCGCGGACAAAGACATCGCGGAAGAAGAGTTCATCGATTACGCCGACTGCCGTGAAGATGCTCTGGAAGACGCGGACGAAATTTGGCGTAGCGGAGATTCGACCGGCGACGTGCTTGTTTCTTTTATCAAAGAATTTTCGGAAGAAGAAGATTTCTACTACGTGGTCGTCACGGTGGAAGATGCGCCCAGTGGCAGTCATGCGCTGCTTTTCTCGTTTCCGACGCGCGACAAAAGTTTGGTTGACCGGTATCGGCACGGCGAGAATCTTCAGGCTGAAGAAGTCGTGCAAGAGTCCTCACACTAAGTTATATTCCGTTTATGAATTACATATTTATTTTGATATTGGCGGCTTGTTTTTCCGGCGGTTGCTCTTCGGTCCGCAAGTCTTCCGGTGAAGGTCAAGCGATGCGCATCGAACTTAAGGGTGCGCCCGGAACCTCAACCGAAACGCGCTATTATTCGAATGCGAACGTTAAGACGTTTTCTGACGGGCAGCTCTTGCGCGACAAACAAGAGATCGTCGATTTTACCACGGTGACTAAAATCAAAGCTTTCGATCCTGAAGATAAGGTCCTAAGGTTTACGGTCCGCACGACTGAAAAAGATGGTGCTGTTGAATTGCATGATCTTGCCTTTCCGGAAAAATTTGAAGAGATCGACTATACAGTGCGCACCGATGGGACGGTTTTAAAGGCTGGGAAGTACCCGCCACAAAGTTTGTTTTTCGTTCCCTCACTGCCGGTGCCTAAAAATGATGTCCAAGTCGGGGATACCTGGGTGATGGAGCACACCTGGTATTCGTCGCGGGACGCGATCCCTCTTCGGCTCGAAGTGGTGGGAATTCTGAAAGGGATTATTCCTTGCGCGGGTCAATCTTGCGCGGATATCGAAGTGTCCGGTGGGGTACGACTGGTCAACGCGGCGACAGCCGAGAGCGCTCGGTTCGAAAGCCGAGTCTGGGGGCGCTTGCTCTATAGCCCGGATCGCGGCGATATTGTTTGGTCTGAGATGCGGTCACAAGAAGAGATGGCGGTTGGTGCGGATAAGTTCACGGTTCTGTCCTGCATGGTTTCGGAATCCAAACTTTCGGCAAAATACAAAACGAAGCTAGAATGTGTTCCTGCGGTCACGCCGGTAGCAAAGGTTCCCTCGCTTTAGTCGCTTAGCTCGGCCCAGGTCACGCCATCACCGCCCGTTTCGGGGGTGCCGGCCTTCCATTTTTTCACGTACACCGACCGCGACAGATAGCTACGCAGACCTTTTTTCAAAGTGTCTGTTCCGTGTCCATGCACAATTTTGATGCGCGCTTCTTGATTCAGCACTGCGGTGTCGAGTTGAATTTCTAGCAAGCGCAAAGCTTCGTCCAAAGGCTGCCCGCGCATATCGACTGTGCGGTCTTGATCTAAGTGCGAAGACATCTCGCCCGCGCGCCGTACGATTTCCGTGGTGGGATTGGAGGCTTGAACCGGCGGCCGCAATTGCTGCCACGGCACCATCAGGCGCATTGAGTTGCTAAGGATCGCGACTTCACCTTTTGAATTCGGAACACTTTGGATCACCCCGTCGCGGCCGATCGATGGAGTAAAAACTTTTGAGCCGGGTGGAAAGGCCTTGGCAAAATCTTCGGGCGTATCGATCGCCGTGGGGCCCGCAGCCTTAGGGGCGGTTGAAGCCTTCACAATTTCGGGCATTTCAAAGCGAATTTGTTCCAAACGTTCGTGGCGTTTGAAGACGTCGTCCACTTTGGAATGTTCGAGCATCGTTTCGATTTTCTTTTCCGCCCGCTTCACGGCTTGTTCTAGCATTTGTTCTTTCTCACGCTCGAATTTGATCGCCAATGCCGAATAGCGACTTTTTTCAGCCTTCGCTTGTTTGCTTTCGTTTTGCACTTGCTCCATCAGTGAGCGCAGCTCGGCTTTTACCTTTTCCACCTCTTCCAGTCCCAAATGATATTGTTTGGACTCGGGGCTTAAGAACTTAATAGCATTGTCGATAATCGCCGAATCGACACCCACGCGGCGCGCGGTCTGTAAAGCCAGTGATTGGCCAGGCACGCCCATTAAAAACATATAGGTGGGTCGACCGGTTTTATTGTCATATTCAAGGCTGCCGTTGATGACGCCGGATTCTTCGTTCCAGCCCAATTTCAGCGGGCCCAAATGGGACGTGATCACCCCGAACAAACCGTTTGCGGCGTAAGTTTGGATAAAGGACCTGGCCAGTGCGGTCCCTTCTTCAGGATCGGTGGATCCGCAGATCTCGTCGATCAACAGTAAATTGGAATTGCCTTTAGACTTGGTGGCTTCATCTAAGATTTTAAGGTGGGCCGCAAACGTCGACAGGTGTTCATCCACACTTTGTGAATCGCCAACGCCGACATGCACGTTGGTGAAAAACGGCATGCGCGAACCTTCGCCCGCAGCCACCAATAGTCCACAGCGCGCCATTTGCGCAGCCAAGCCCACGGCCTTAAGCAAAACGGTTTTTCCACCCGCATTCGGTCCGCTTAAGAGAAGAATTCGGCGATCCGAAGTCAGGTTGACGGTGTTCGGCACCACATCGACATTGGCCAAAAGTAAGAGCGGGTGACGCAAGTCCGTCAGGTGAATGTCGTCGGTATGAAAATCGATCGGATGGGCGTTCATATGTGCGGCCAATTGCCCTTGCGCAAAGCGGACGTCGCAGTCCAAAAGCAACTTCTGTGCACTTTCAAATCCGTACATTTGGCGCAGCAAATATTCGGAAAGTTCGCGTAGTAAACGTTCGATTTCTTCTTCGATATCGAGTTCGATTTGGCGCAATCGGTTGTTGAGCGGCACGATCTCTTTGGGTTCCATGAAGACGGTCTGTTTGGATTGCGAAGAGGCGTGGATGATGCCCTCTAAAGAATGTTGTTTGCCACTGCGCACGGGTAGCACCCAGCGGCCCTCGCGATTGGTGACGTATTTTTCTTGCAGCACGGGTTCCATTTCGTGCTGCCGAATCAGTTTGTCCAAAATATTTTGCGTCTGACGTATCGACGAATTTTTTTCGTTAAAGAGTTTAAAAAGCGTTTCGCTGGCGTCATTGCGGATATCGCCTTCGGGAGTCATGATTTGATCGATCGCCGAAAGTGGTTCGGTCGCGTCGATCAGCGCTTCTTGCACACCCTTCGCCCAAGAGGTTTGGATGGGCTTCAACACTTCTTTCAGAGCCAGAATCTCAAGGCAAAAATGACGTACATCGCGCAGCTCAAGTGTTTGCAATGTTCCGCCTTTGTTCAGGCGCTGCTGCCAGATCGCGTACAGATCCAAGCTTTCCATAAAGGGGCGGCGGCCCAGCGCTAAAATTTGTGCGGCCTCGGTGACCTGAGCGAAGCTGTCTTGCGCGGCTTCGACATCGGCTAGGGGCTCGGTTTTGACCAATCGTTCGCGCGCCATTTCGCTGGTGGCGAATTGGGATAACCGGGTCAGAATTTCGTCCCAATCTAAATTTGCAAATGAGGAACTCTTAGTCGCCATCAATCTTTCCGTCCTCGCCAAACGATCAACGCCGCTAAAATCAACAGCATGGATACCGGCAAAAAGTAAAAGCCCCAAGTCATAAAGGTGGTCGGACCGGGATTTTTCACGTACGGGACATCATATATGGAAAACCACTCTTTATGTAAAGGCGACAGCTCCAGGATCTTGCCGTCCGCCAGAATCACGGTTGAAATCCCCGTATTGGTCGACCGCACCAAAGGCCTTCGCACTTCGATCGCACGGGCCAGAGTCATCCAGCCATGCTGGTAAGGCTCTTGCCATTGGCCGTACCAAGAATCATTGGTCACGTTGACCAGCACTTCGGCCCCTTGGTTAGCCAGAGCGCGCGTAAACCAATCAAACAATCCTTCGTAACAGATTTGCGCGCCGATTTTCAAATCACCCAGGTCAAGCACTGTCGGCCCGGGGCCGCGGCCAAAGTCCCCGACCTCGGGAAAT
>JBEIHA010000267.1:0-4512 GCA_040381635.1 Pseudobdellovibrionaceae bacterium | reverse complement strand
TTTTCAGGGGAAGATCTATGCAACTCCCGCCACGCGCGAACTTTGCCGGATTTTGCTTTTAGATTCCGCATATCTCCAGGAGGAAGAAGCAAAGTTTGCGAACAAGCGTGGATACTCGAAGCACACGCCGGCGTTGCCGCTCTATACGCGTGCTGATGCGGAACAAGCGATGGAAAATTTCGCGGACGTGCACTTTCATAAATCGGTTCGGATTTCGGAAGACTTTTCTTTCGAGTTGATTCCTGCGGGGCATTTGCTTGGAGCTGCCAGCGTTCGGCTCGTTGGCGGAGGGAAAAGTATCATTTTTTCTGGCGATCTAGGTCGCGACAATGATCCCATAATGCATGCCCCAGAAGTCCCCCGCGGTGCTGATTATCTTGTGGTTGAATCGACCTACGGTAATCGCTTACACGTAAAGAGCGATCCCAGTGAAGACATTAAACAAGTTGTCTTGCGAACCATCGCCCGGAAAGGGACGGTGGTCATTCCTTCATTTGCGGCGGGACGTGCCCAACTTCTTCTTTTTTATCTAAAAGAGCTTCGCCGAAAGAATGAAATCCCAGATATCCCCATTTACCTCAATAGCCCTATGGCAAATTCAGTGAACGGTGTTTTTCGGAAGTATACGAGTGTGCATAGGCTTAGCAAAGAAGAAGCCATTGCCGTTTGCCAAACGGCCCAAGTCGTTTCCACTCCAGAGGAATCGCGCGCGCTAAATGAAGACACCGAACCAAAGATCATACTGGCGGCAAGTGGTATGGCCTCCGGGGGCCGTGTATTACATCACTTGAAAGCTTTTGGTACGGACTCGCGCAATTCAATACTCTTCGCAGGCTTTCAAGCCGCTGGCACACGGGGCGAGTCCTTGGTTCATGGAAAGAAGGAAGTTAAAATACACGGCGAGATGTGGCCAATTCGAGCGGAAGTCATAAATCTTGAGTCCTTATCGGCACACGCTGACGCCGCGGGCATCGAGACTTGGGTCTCTGGACTTAATCCGAAGCCTCGACATGTCTTTGTAACTCACGGTGAACCTTTGGCTTCACGTGCATTGGGCGATGCGCTTCAAAAGATTCACAACCTTGAGGTCTCTTTTCCAGATCTTATGACGACTGTTGAGCTTTAGAGTTTAGAAATTGTTTGATTTTGGCCGCGGGCTCGCCCTCTAGAATCATCTTCACGGCCAGCAAGTACTGTTCTCATGCCTTAAGATCTAAGCAATCGACATTCGAAATCTAAATCTTCTGTCGCCCTTCAACCGGGACAATATGGCCCGACTTCGGCCATCCGTTCTCGTTAATTAGATGGTCAACGGCTAGGCAAATGCCCGCTCGACGCCTGCTACAATGGTACAGCTTTTGCTCTTTAGGGCCTCATGGAGGGTGAAATGATGCAGAAAACTATGCTTACCAATATTCTTTGGGCTGTTGATACTCGCCCACTTTGGATTTTGAAAATTGATTAAAGGAGCGAAGTAATGAAATGGATTGTAGTTGTTGATCAAACTGAAGCCAGCATTTACCGCGGAGAAGATTTCTCCCTAGTTGAGCGCATGAAAAACGGTAAGGGCAGGCTCCATAACCGAGCTTTAACCCGCAGCAAGCCCGGACTCGCGCGTGGCAAAGCTAAGGGCGGAGAACGCTTCTTCGCGATGACCGGCGGGAAAGATCCTCACGTCGAGGTCGCCGAAAATTTCGCCAAGAAGATTTCAGATTTTCTAACCGCGAAGAAACATCTGAATGAGTTCGATGATGTAGTCATCGTCGCCGAACCTCGGATGGAGGGACGGTTGAGAGGCCATATGAATCATCGACTAAAGGATGCAGCCCTTTGGGTTCAAAAAGATCTGCGAAAGCTAAATACACATGAACTTCGAATTGCAATCGAGAAAGGCGCATTATCGGTGAGGCGTCTTCCCTAAATCGAATCCTCAAGACTTTTTCATCACCGCCGCGTAGAAGCCATCGAAACCATGTACGTGGGGCCATATGCGGTGTTCGGAAACCAAAGACCACTTTTTTCCTGTCTTACAGTTCAAAAACCAATTCACTTGCTCTTCGTTTTCGCGTCTCAAGATGCTGCAGGTGGCGTACACCATAAGGCCGCCGGGTTTGCACATGCCCGAATATCTTGACAGAATATCTTTCTGTAGCTCACAACTGGAAGCGATCGATTCAGGATTAAGTTTCCATTTTGCATCGGGATTTCGGCGTAGCACGCCTAAACCCGAACACGGAGAATCGATCAAGACCCGGTCGAAGCTATTTTCCAGTCGCTGGATCACTTTCGGTGAATCAATCCACTTTGTTTCTATGATGCTTGCACCGGCGCGCGCAGCGCGGGTTTTAAGATCCTGAAGCTTTACGTCGTGAACGTCCATCGCCGTAATTTTTCCCTTGTTTTGCATCAAAGCCGCCAGATGCAGAGATTTGCCCCCGGAACCCGCGCAGGCATCGACCACCAGATGGCCGGGTTGAACTTGAAGCAACGGCGCGATCGTCTGTGAGCCTGCGTCCTGCATTTCAAAGTCACCGCGCTTAAATGCGGCGGTCGCGAAAACATGGGCTCTCTCGGTCAGCTGAAGCGCTTCAGGAGGTGTCAACGGACCCTTGATTTTGACGGCCGTGATCTTTTCGCTCTTTAAATCTTGGATCAATTTTTCGACATTGGTTTTTAAAGTGTTGGTGCGCAGATAGATAGATGGCTCTTTGTTCAGGCTATGCATTATGTCAGGCCAATCGGCCGCAAATTCGTTTTGTCCCAACTCGAACAACCAGTCCGGGAAGGAATGCTCGACGGCTGCAGGTCTTGACTGCTTCAAGCGACTTTGCATTTTGATCATATCCACTTCAATGAACTCAGGCCGCTTCACCGGCTTCAAGTTTTTGGTCAGCAGGTAGGCGGCTATTAGTGGCCAAAGTCCTTCGGACCCGGCAATAAACTCGAGATTTCTTTTGTGTTTAACAATCCCATAGACGGCTTCGGCGAAAAAACTTTTTTCGGTCGTCGACCACTGCCGATTCACGCGTATGTATTTATCTATCATGCGATCGGCATGTTTGCCCTTTTCAAAAACTTCGATCAAAGCCTGTGAAAGGGTGTTGAGTATGTGAAATTGAACAGCCTTACTCATGGTGTGGCAAAGCGAGATTGCATATGCGAAAGACCCACTTCATCCAAAATCCGCCTCACCCGTTCACTAGCCTGCTTCCTAGGACCCTCGATTTTCGTAGCCACGATCAATTCGTTTTTCATCGAGTGTTCAAACCCGACCAGCTCGGTCACCGTGACTTTATAGCCCCAAGCTTCCAGCCGTAGGCAACGCAATACATTGGTCAAGTGACTACCAAACTCGCGCGTATGGATCGGATGCCGCCAGATCTCGGTCAGGGGATTCGCCAACTGTTGGGATTTATTTTGCTTCAAACTTCTGGCCACTTCGGCTTGGCAGCACGGAACTAAAAAAATGTGCTTGGTATTTTTGTTTAAGGCAAAATCAATCGCATCGTCCGTCGCCGTGTCGCAAGCGTGAAGGGCCGTGACGATGTCAATGTTTTGCGGCAGCAAAGTCGATTGAATGGCTTCGGTCACCGTAAGATTCAGAAAAGACATGTTCGCAAAACCGAGTTTGTTTTGCAGCTCCGTCGATTTTTTAACTAACTCATCGCGAGTTTCGACACCAAACACGTGGCCGCCAGCAAGGGATTTAAAAAACAAATCATAGATGATAAATCCGAGATAAGACTTGCCGGCCCCATGATCCACCAGATTGAGCGATGCACCAGATTGCTGCAGTTGCTTGAGAAGCGGTTCTATGAATCCGTACAAATGATAGACCTGCTTAAGCTTTCGACGGCTATCCTGATTGATTTTTCCATCGCGGGTGAGGATGTGCAGTTCTTTGAGCAGTTCGATCGACTGACCATCACGCATTTCTTCCAAGGGCTTTGTCATGATTTGCTCTACCGCAAGAATCGAAATGGGTCTATTGTTACGGTGCGTTAGCGCGGTGATTGGCATTCGCTATGCGGTCATCGTTAATTTCAATTTTACTTTTCCTCCATTTAAACGAAAGCTCTTGGGGTTACCCACCATTTATAGTTCGAAAGGAAGCCTCATCATGTCCACGTATCCCCTTAAGCAGACCGTCGCTTTTTTAAGCGCGAGTCTAATGATCGCTGCGACCGCGCACTCACAACCCAACTCGGCGCCCACATCAATGAAAAAACCCACAGCTGCGGGAAAGTCGACGGCCAGCGAAAGTTTCGCGGATCGCACAAACGTTTCTAATCAATATTGGTGGCCCGAGCGCTTGGACTTAAGCCCGCTTCGCCAAAATGCACGCGAATCCGATCCGATGGGTGCAGATTATGACTACGCGGAAGAATTCAAAAAACTCGGTCTGAACGCCGTTAAGCAAGACATTGCGAAAGTCCTAACGACTTCGCAAGATTGGTGGCCGGCAGATTATGGTCACTATGGACCTTTCTTTATCCGCATGGCCTGGCACAG
>JBEIHA010000266.1:0-4519 GCA_040381635.1 Pseudobdellovibrionaceae bacterium | reverse complement strand
GGGCGACGCCGCAATGGTCGTTGATCGTTCACGCCAGATCGAAAACTTTATTCCGGCGCGCGGTTGGCTGCTTAACCGAATCGCGGGCGCCGAGCAAATTCAGTGCACTGGCAATGAGGTTGTGGCGACCACCACGTTTCGCCAGAAGGATAGCTACACCGACGCCGACACGATTTTAAAGATCACCCCGAAATCACCTACGGAATTTATCGTGACGGGGATAAAGCGCGGAAAGACCCATCTGATCAAACTCAGCACCTGGGAGGCGCACGGATCCAACGGTAGAAAACATCCGACCTTGGCTTTAAGATCAGCCAGCGTGAACACTACTCTTTCCGTTTGCGCGAATCCGAGCTGTGATCAGCTTGAAAAAACCGATGCCTTAGAAAAATGGAATCTTCCGTTGCGACGCGGGCCCGATGAAACATTTCGCACGACGTCCACAAATCGCGAAACTATGGAATACGTAAACAAAAACTACCGCGAAGAGCTCATCGGAAGGCTTTTCGGGCTTTCCGTGATGGGAACGTGTTGCACCACCACCCAGTGCCGCGAGCGCATGCTCGAACGTTTCAATGTTCGCTTGAATCCAAATGTTTCGGCTGAATCCCAGACGGATCGCTGATACACACTCTTGTGCGCAAGATCCGCTTACATATCTCTTATGACGGGACCGACTTTCAGGGCTGGCAAAAACAGCCCGGAGCACCCACCGTGCAAGGCACTCTGGAATCCGTGCTGGCGCAATTGTATCAAGAACCCATCAAGGTCATTGGTTCTGGACGCACTGACGCAGGCACCCACGCCGTTCAACAGGTCGTCCACTTCGAAGCACCGAAAACCCTGAAGCAAGAAGAACGATTGGTGCGGGCGCTTAACGCCATGCTGCCCGACACCATTGTGGTGAAGGGCGCTTGGTTGGCCCCGGCGGATTTTCACGCTCTTTACAGTGCCCATCGTAAAACCTATATTTACCGAATCTGGAATTCGCCCACCCGCTCGGCGCTTTGGCATAAGCGCGCCCTGCATGTCCCGCATGACTTGAACCTGAATATCTTGCAAAGCTTAGCCAAGGAAATCCTCGGTCATAAGGACTTCAAAAGCTTCCAAACCACTGGAACTCCGATGAAAACCACGGTTCGGACGGTCGACGTTTGCGAATTTGTAAAGTGCTCGTCTCATCTGATCGAGTTCCGCATTCGCGGCAGCGGCTTTCTTAAACAAATGGTCCGAAACCTGGTGGGCACCCTTCTTTATCTTGAGCGCAATAAAGGCGATCTCAATCAACTGCGCGCCATTTTCGCGGCCAAAGATCGCCAGGCGGCGAAGACGACCGCTCCGGCGCACGGGCTCTACCTTTACCGGGTTTACTACCCCCCCACGCTTGACAATAAGTGCCTAAAACTTTAGAACTTCTGTTCTTTCAATCATTGATAAGGAATTGCAGATGAAAACCTGGATCGCAAAGCCGGGCCAAGTGGAACCCAAATGGTACATCGTTGATGCTACCGGCAAGACCCTAGGCCGTATGTGCACCGAGATCGCTTTGATCTTACGTGGAAAAAACAAGCCGACCTTCACTCCTCATATTGATACCGGCGATTTCGTCATCGTCATCAATTCTGAAAAAGTAAAAATGAGCGGTAACAAGTGGAACGACGAGAAATTCTATTCTCACTCGCGCTACTTCGGTTCTTTGAAAGAGTTGAGCGCCGCTCAAGTCCGCGAAAAAGATCCCGCTATGGTGATTCAAGAAGCCGTGGCCGGAATGCTTCCTAAAACCAAACTGTCGAAGCGTTTGATTCACAAACTGAAAGCCTTCAAAGGTCCGAATCATCCCCACGCCAGCCAAAAACCCGAAGCTATCCATATTGGTGAAAGATAATTTATGGCAAAAGCAGCAGAACAAGTTTTCTACGCAACCGGTCGACGCAAAACTAGCGCCGCCCGCGTTTTCCTGACCGTAGGCTCAGGCAAATTCACCGTGAATGGCAAAGAAGTTGAAAAATACATGCCGACGCCCACTTCGCGTTCGTGCGTATCAACTCCCTTCGCTTTGACCGACACCAAAAATCAGTACGATGCCCGCGTGACCGTCACCGGCGGCGGCGTGACTGGCCAAAGCGAAGCGATTCGCCACGGTGTTTCGCGCGCTCTTGTTGCGATCAATCCCGAACTTCGCCTGACGTTAAAAAAGGCCGGTTTCCTGACCCGCGATTCACGCATGGTGGAACGTAAGAAGTACGGTAAGCACAAAGCTCGCCGCAGCACTCAGTTCAGCAAACGTTAATCCAATATTGGTCGGCCCGCCGACGGGCGTTCCGAAAATGGTTCAAAAAACCCACGTCACAAGCGTGGGTTTTTTTGTGCCCTCATTCGCGGCGCAGCGAGTATCAGCGCGTTATGCTCGATCTAGATTCAAGCGGTTCCTGGATGTGAACTTCGTCATTGTCGTCGGAAAACTGCCCGCTGTTGGGAATGATAAATTGCCGGCGGCGCGGCAACAGGTGCGGATGGATTTAAGTTGAAGTGGATTATAGGGAAGCGTTTGTTGTGGCTTTAGATATCTGTGGGTAGTTAGGGATTCGGGTTTTGTGATCTTTAGTGGTAGTCGGTAGTTTAAACTAATATTGTTTATGTTCGTTATCCGCGTTTGCCAAATAGCGTTGAGCAAATAATTTTATTACGATTTTCTTGACGACCTTTTAAGTGTGGAATGCAAGGCTTAGTGGACTTTCAGCTGAGTGAATAGGGCAGCTTGTAAACGCCGTAGCTGCACTTCCAGCCTTAGTCATTTCTAAAAACATCCGCGATCGCTGCCCAACTATTTTGATCGCTTACGCGCTAATCTAAGGCGCAAAAATCGATTTTAAAAACATGAGTTATGCTCCTAATCCGAAAGTCATGATTCTTGGTCATGAGTTCCAATATTGAATAATCGGAGGCCACATGGATTTGTCAAAACTCAGCGATCAACAACTAATCCTCAAATCGAAGTCGCTGGTAAAACAAGAAAGCGCATTGCTGGTCAGCATCCTTCATCACATCAAAGAAATAGACCGGCGCCGCCTGTACGCCGACTTCAAACAGCCAAGCCTTCTCGATTTAGTGGTGCATGAACTGGGCTATCCACGCGATCAAGCCGTGCGCCGCATTCAAGCCATGCGCATGATGCGCGAAATCCCCGAAGTCGAAGAAATGATGGATTCAGGTGAATTGAATCTGACCCATGTGGGCATTGTTCAAAGTCTGTTCTCGCATCAGAAAAAAGAAGGCAAAGCTTTTACTAGGGAAGAAAAAGTGTCGGTCCTTAATAAGGTCGCCGGTCAAAGTACCCGCGAAGCTCAGAAGATTGTATTTTCTTTGGCGGACACACCATTAAAGTTCGAAGAAAGAATCGAGATGATCGCCGAAAACACCTATAAAGTGTCCTTCACCACAACTGAATCTACCGTTCAGAATTTAGAAAATCTTAAGGGAATGCTAGCCCACTCGTATCCAGACCTTACCCTTGATCAATTGATCCATAAGTTGACTGAACTTGGTTTAGAGGCTTTCAAGCCTGGACCTAAAAAGCCAAGCAAGTCTGTGAAACCGCGCGATCCTATCAAACCAGTCGTTTCGCCGCGACTAAATTCCAAAGCTCAAGTTAAGCGACAGATTTGGCAGCGCGATAATGGTCAGTGCACCAATTGTGGTTCGACTTACGCCATAGAAGAAGACCATCGACACCCGAAGGCCAAAGGGGGTCAATACACGTTTGAGAATATGCGCTTACTTTGTAGGTCCTGTAACCAACGGGCGGCGGTCAAACACTTTGGGGTGGAGAAGATGGCGGCGCATCTGCGCACAGACTGAACTGGCGCTAGATGGCCGAATGGCTTTGTAAGCACCAAAAATGTTTTGTTCACGTGGCCCAGCCCCGCCGCCAGCGCGATTATGGAAGCGTCACATTCATTCAAAATTCATACGGTCTTCATGCGGCAATGTTAAAATGACATTCATGATTTTCATAATTTTCTTCGCGTCCCAAACGCTAGCGGCACAGCCTGTAGACACCGCACGCGAAAAAACCGCCTTCGAAAGCGCGCTCGAACAAAACCAATTTGTGCAAACCGAAGAAAGAATCGTAAATCTCGACGGCCGCCGCTACCGCGAAGTCAGTTACCAAAATAAAAAATACTATTACCGCTTCATGGAACCCGAGGCCTCCATCGAAGTGGATTGCTCAATGGACAGCAAGCTCACACCTTCGCTGACGGAAGTGGGTGTAACGATTTACAAGCGCAGCAAAGTTTTCGTTCAACTGCTGCGCGAGACTTGCCTGCAGATGCCCGCCCCAGCGGTCCAGGCTTTTCAGGAGAATGGTAAATCAAAATGGAAGAATCTACTCCGTAAGAATGTAATTCATCGGATCGACCGCGATCCCGTGGATGCGCACTTCGTAATGCAAGTGCGCGCCGGTTGAACGACCGGTGCTGCCCACCGCTGAAATCGCATCCCAGCGACGAACTTTTTG
>JBEIHA010000265.1:0-4527 GCA_040381635.1 Pseudobdellovibrionaceae bacterium | reverse complement strand
GTACCACTTCACCTAAAAAGCCCTTCCCTGATTTTAAAACGGCCCCAAAACGAGCCTTTACAATTCGTTGGGCGGGCATTTGATCTGCTACGGCTTCCCACTCCACGCAAAGGCGGGCTAAAAAATCTGGGCCTGCGGGTTCGCTCTCTGGAAGTTTTTGATCTTTGCGATCTCCATAAAATCCGACACCAGAGGCCGTAATGAAAACTTTGAGCTTCTGGCCGGAGGCTTTCAGGCCTTCCAGAAGATTTTGTCCGCTCAAGATTCGAGAGTCGCGCAAGGCCTGCTTTCGCGATTCGCTCCAACGTTTTCCAGCAACACCTTCGCCAGCCAAATGGATCACGGCTTCAATACCTTCGATAGCCTTTTGCAGAGGTGGTCCACTAAGGCCATCCCAGGAAAAAATCCTTACCTTAGGGCCAAGCTGGGTCGCGGCGGCTTTTGGATCCCGCGCCAGTACGGTGATGGCGTGGCCATGGCGCAAAAGTTCAGGCACTAAATCTTGGCCAACCATACCGGTCGCCCCGGTGATCAAAATATTCATAACTTAGGTTTTCCTTTCGGGCCCAAGGCCTTTGACGTCTTGATGGCTTCATAAGCGAGCAAAGCGCGCCGACGCGCAAACTCGTGATCCACCATGGCCGGAGGATACCTGGAAGTGCCGACCTCAGGCACCCAGCGTTTTATGTATTCATGGTCTTTGTCAAAACGCTTGGTTTGCAAAGCCGGGTTAAAAATTCGGAAGTAGGGGGCCGCATCCACCCCGCAGCCCGACACCCATTGCCAATTCCCCACGTTGGAAGCCAACTCAAAATCAAAGAGTTTGCCAGCGAAATACCTTTCACCTAGACGCCAATCCAAAAGCAAGTGCTTGCACAAAAAACTTCCCACGATCATACGTGCCCGATTGTGCATAAAGCCGGTCGCATTCAATTCGCGCATTCCCGCATCCACGATCGGGTAACCGGTCATCCCTTCGCTCCACTTTTTGAAATCAGCGGCTTCATCGCGCCACGGGAATTTTTCGAATTTAGGATCAAACGGATGGTTTACCGTACTGGGGAAATGAAAGAGAATCATCTGGAAGAATTCGCGCCAGATGAGCTCTTTCAGCCAAATGTTCGAAAACTTTTCGGCCAATCGAACCGCCTGACGTACCGACACCGTACCGAAACGCAAATGCACGCCGATCTTGGTGGTCGAATCCTTGGCCATAAAGTCACGCGTTTCGGCGTAGGCCTTGATTACGCCATTTTCCATCTTTAATTCAGGCACCGGAACCTTTGATGGAGAAAAACCCAGTTCAGTGAGCGAAGGAATCTCCGCGCCTTCTTTAGATCCCTGCTCAGCCGCAGCCTGTATGGCTTTGAGTGAAGCATAAGTAGAAATTTTATCTGTTTCAAACCGCGCAAGCCAGCGGCGAGAATACGGAGTGAAGACCTTATAGGGACTCTGGTCGTCTTTAACGACATCTGCCTTAGCATAGATCAAATGATCTTTTACCGTGCGAAATTCAGCGCCGTTGGTGCGCACTAAGGCGGAAACTTCGGCATCCCTTTTTGTGGCGTAAGGTTCGTAATCTTCATTGGCGATGACCGCAGAAATCTTATGTTGTTTAAAAAGTTTCCCGAAAACTTCCAGCGGCTTGCCATGATAAACATGCAGTCGCGATCCGTGCGCCATTAAACTTTTATTGAGTTCCGTGACCGCTTGATGGAGGAATGAAACCCTCGCGTCGTCTCGATCCAATGATTTCAAAATATCACGGTCGAAAATAAAAATGGGAATCACGGTTTGGCCTTGTTCGAAGGCAAGCTTTAAACCGTGATTGTCGTCGATTCTTAAATCACGGCGAAACCAGAATACAGTGAAGTTTTGGGCGATCGCGGAGTTCATCACCCATGACTATCTTGTATCGCTCGAGAGTCAAGTCGCCCTTAAAAAGTGGGCGGTTTGAGACGCTTATCAATTTCTTGTTGCAGGTCTATCCCTAAGACCTTCAAGACATTGACGAGATCCGACGCACGTATTTCACTTCTTCCGCGAAAGAAACGATTCACCGAGATGCGAGAAATTTCGCAGTCCTGAGCAATGCGCGTTTGCTTCACCTTCATGCGGTTCGCCAACTGGGCCACCCTAAGCCCGATTTGCTGTTCCGTAGTTTCCTGAATAATGGTCGTTGTTTCTTCCATCCCGTTTCCCCCTCGTTAGAAGCTTCGAACCCCTGGTGATGTCCTGACACCGGAGCCTCCGCTGTAAAGGAAGAGGAGCAAGGCGTGTACCACGGCAAGTGGTGTTAAATAGGCTCTACATGAAAGATTCTGTAAGATTGAGCAACTCATCAGAAGCATCTGAATGAAGGGCGCCCGCGAAAGGCTTTAGTATAAGAGCTTTTAATGGAGACCCATAGGAATGCCTAGGCGCAAAAGGCCATCAAGGGCATCGCTCGAGGCTCGAATCCCTTTGAAGTCCTTGATCTCCAATTCGACCTGAGCATGAGGCAGATGAAGCCTCAGGGTTAGTGCGGCTTCGCCGGGATGCTTTTCCATCCATTCACGTAAGTCGGCCATTTTCCCGCTCATCTCGGGCTTCAGATCCAGCGTGATCTTTTTGATTTGTTTGAACAGATCGTCAGCGGCCCGCATTTGCTCGGCGATGATCTTTATGCCGCCGTCTTCCTTTTCGAGGGTCCCACTAACCAATATAGGAGCGTCCGATTTCAAAACTCTTTCGCCCGCCGCAAACGTGTCCGGAAAGACGATCATTTCTAGGTTTCCGGTGCCGTCTTCGAAGCGCACGAACGCCATCCGCGTTCCCTTCTTGGTGATGATCTCGCGGCAAGTGGCGACCAGTCCTAGAACGTGAATTTTGGTTTTGTTTTCGAGCTTGTGCAAATTTTCGACCATTTGCGCACCCCACACCTTGGCCACAACTTCGAGACCACGGAGCGGATGATCGGTGAGATAAAAACCGAGGACTTCTTTTTCGTTAGATAAGGTCAGGGCCCGCGTCCAGGGCTCAAGTCGATCCATCTTCACACGATTGTCTTCGGCTAGGGCCGCGCCCCCTAGGTCAAAAAGCGACGTCTGCCCGACTTCTTTTTCGTGCCTTGCGCCGTCGGCACGCTCGATGAACTTTGGAAAACCCGTGAGCAGTTCGTTGCGATTGTAACCGAAGTTGTCGAAAGCTCCGGCCTTGATCAATGCCTCGACGGCTTTTTTGTTTACGCGCTTCAAATCCACTTCTTCAAAAAACTGTTCTAGCGTTTCGAACTTCCCACCCAGCCGCCCGCGCGCTTCCACGATGGCTTGGACAGCGCCTTCGCCCACCCCTTTTATCGCGCCTAACGAGAAAAGGATTTTTTCACCTTGGGCGGCGAACTTATACTCGGAGTGATTGACGTGCGGGGGGACAACTTCGAGCTTCGCATTTTGTGCGTCCTTGACGTACTTAACGATCTTGTCGGTGTCGCTCATCTCGGTCGATAGAAGAGCGGCATAGAATTCGACGGGATAATAGTTTTTGAGCCAGGCGGTCTGCGCCTGAACTACGCAGTACGCAGCCGCGTGCGATTTGTTAAAGCCGTAATCGGCGAACTTGTACATAAGCTCGAAAACTTCTTCGGCTTTTTTCTGATCAAAACCTTTGACCTTGGCACCCGCCAAAAACTTGATGCGATGCTGGTCCATCTCGGCTTTGATCTTCTTACCCATCGCCCGGCGCAGCATATCGGCTTCGCCCAAGGAGTATCCAGCAATAATGCTCGAGATCCCCATGACCTGCTCTTGATAGACGATAATCCCGTAGGTTTCGGCCAGAATCTGCTCTAGCTCTTTGAACGCGAATTCGACTTTTTGTTCGCCATGTTTGCGCGCCGCAAATTCAGGGATCATGGCCATCGGACCCGGGCGATAAAGCGCGTTGATCGCCGTGATGTCGGTGAAACTATTCGGCCGAATCTGCCTTACCGCTTGGGTATAGCCTTCACCTTCGGCCTGAAAAATTCCGGCCGTGTTGCCCGAACACATAATTGAATAGATCCCCGTATCCGACAGCGAGATATCGCCGACGCTTAACTTCTTCCCACGATTGCGCGCGATCAAGTCAAAAGCTTCTTGAATATGGGTCAGGGTCTTTAATCCCAAAAAGTCAAATTTGATCAAGCCAATTTTTTCAGCATGCTTCATGTCGTACTGAACGACATTTTCACCATCGGCCCCACGATACAGCGGAGCATGGTCCATGATGTTGCCATCAGCAATGACGACACCGGCCGCGTGAATGCCGGCGTGACGGACTAGGCCTTCGATCTTTTGCGCCAGATCCATCAGGGTATTGATCTTCGGATCGGTCTCCATCAGATCGCGCAGACGTGGTTCGGTTTCAATCGCTTCTTTTAAATTGATGCCGAGTTTTTCAGGGACAAGTTTTGATACGACATCGACGTCCGCGAAAGTCATTCCCATCACTCGGCCGACGTCGCGAATGGCCGCGCGCGCTTGCAAGCGTCCGTAGGTGATAATTTGC
>JBEIHA010000264.1:0-4580 GCA_040381635.1 Pseudobdellovibrionaceae bacterium | reverse complement strand
TCGCCAGTTTGCCGCCGAAAAATATCGCGACACGATTCTAGAAAATCGCGAAGCCTTTCACGAAGCAGTAGAGCAAGTAGTCAAAGACTACTTAGCGATCGCGAAAAAGGCCTATAAACGTTAGCGCTGGCCTTGCAAAAAGTGACCTGAATCCCTATGCTGTGCGCCTTATGATCAATGTCGCCAATATCACCAAGCACTATGGCAACAAAGTGCTTTATAAAAATGCCTCTTTCCAGCTCAATCCCGGCGAAAAAGCCGGTTTAGTCGGCCCGAACGGCGCCGGTAAAACTACCATCTTTCGAGTCATCACTGGCGAAGAAGGCTTGGACGAAGGGCAAATCGCCAAACCCGAAAAGACAGTTATCGGTTATTTTTCGCAAAACATCGAAGAGATGTCCGGTCGCACCGTTTTGGATGAAGTGAAAAGCGCGGCTGGAAATTTACCGGCGATTCAGCAAAAGTTGGCGCATTTCGAAGCGCAATTGTCGGAGCCGATGGACGACGATGAAATGCAAAAAGTTTTGGAAGAGTACGGAGAGCTCCAAGCTGAATTCGAACGCCTGGGCGGATACGATCTGGACACGCGGGCGGCCGAAATCGTGACAGGATTAGGAATTGCACCTACCGAACACAATCGCGACACCGGCACCTTTAGTGGTGGTTGGAAGATGCGCATCGCCTTGGCGAAGATCTTGATCTTGAATCCCGACGTGTTGCTGATGGATGAGCCGACGAACCATTTGGACATCGAATCCATCGTCTGGCTTGAAGCTTGGTTGATGAATTACAAGGGCGCTTTGCTTATGACTTCCCACGATCGGGAATTCATGAATCGCCTGGTTTCGCGCGTGATAGAAGTCGCAAATAAGACGATTACCGTTTACGGCGGCAACTACGACTTCTACGAGCGTGAAAAAGAAATTCGCAAAGATCAATTGATTGCCCAAGCCAAACGCCAAGACGAGATGCTGGCCAAAGAAGAAGAGTTTATCGCGCGTTTCGCGGCCCGCGCCTCGCACGCAGCACAAGTGCAGTCGCGCGTAAAGAAGCTCGAAAAAATCGACCGCATCGAAATTCCTTCGGAAGAAAAAGCGATCAATTTTGAATGGCCTGTCCCACCCCGGGGCGGCGATGAAGTCGTGAAGATCGAAAACTTAGGAAAAGTTTGGCAGCGGGGCGACGGCACCGATGTGCCGGTTTTTAAAGGTGCGAACGCTTTGGTCAAACGCATGGACCGCGTCGCTGTCGTGGGCGTGAACGGGGCGGGCAAGTCCACCTTACTAAAAATAATTTGCGGTGATACGGACGCCACCGACGGTAAAGCCACCATCGGCGCCAGTGTGGAATACGGTTATTTCTCGCAGAATTCTTTGGACGTCTTGGATCCCAAGAATACCGTTTTAGAAGAAGTGCATTCGCGAATTCCCACGGCTTCGATCGGCTACGTTCGCTCGCTTCTGGGTGCTTTTAAATTCTCGGGCGATGAAGCGGACAAGCGCATCTCGATTCTGTCGGGGGGCGAAAAATCGCGCGTGGTTTTGGCCACGATCTTAGCCAAGCCTGTGAATCTGTTGATTCTGGATGAGCCCACCAATCATTTGGATATTCAGTCGCGTGAAG
This sequence comes from Pseudobdellovibrionaceae bacterium, assembly GCA_040381635.1. Classification (GTDB taxonomy): domain Bacteria; phylum Bdellovibrionota; class Bdellovibrionia; order Bdellovibrionales; family UBA1609; genus JALHOQ01. The sequence goes on along the minus strand of JBEIHA010000264.1, from coordinate 2,957 downwards.
TATTGCTGGAAGCCGTGATCAACTTCCCCGGCACCGTGATGATCGTGTCCCACGATCGGCACTTCTTGCGTCAGATGACGACCCGAGTATTCCGCTTAGATCGTCACGAGCTGACCGTTTACGACGGTACGTGGGATTATTATTTAGAAAAAACTCACGCGCTGCCCAGCTAATTCATCAAAGTTTTGATTTTGTAAGTGGCCTTGCTAGTGCAGACTTTCGACCCCGCATCGCCACCGCAGCTGGCGCTTCCGCAAGCCATGCTTAAAATCTTATTGTCCTTATTGTCGGTACGAAATTCTTTTTTCCATTCCGTGCAGGCCTTGTTCCAAGCGGCCTTGGCCTCTTTGTTCGTCGCTGCGCTTTCGCCTTCTACGTCGGCGGTCCCGTCCTGAACTTCCCATTTATTTTCAGCCTTAGTTTCGGCTTTCTTTCCCTTTTTGATTTCGATGGTCGTCGTTTCTTCGTCGCCCGAGGTAGCATCTTTGATGTCCACGGTTTGTGCGGTGAGGATGGTGGAAAAGATCAACGCTAAAATCAGAAGCGATACTTTCATAGTTTAACTCCGTTCGCAGGCCTTTTGGGGAATCATTGCATTGGGGGAAATTCTATAGGAAAGTGGCTCCCATATGAAACACATACTCAAGCCCATCCTAATTTTATTCACCGTGGTATTTTCATCCGGCGCATTGGCCTGGGGAAAGCGCGGACACCAAGTCGTTTGCGAAACGGCGGCGATTCTGACCTCGAGCGAAAAAGACGCGGGGTTTATGAAATCGCGCTCGTTCGATTTTGGTTACTATTGCAATGTTCCCGACTTTATCTGGAAGCGCGAAAAAACTTACGCTTTCGAGAGGGTCGAACATTTTATGGATATGGAACATTTCGACGCTGCTTTTAAGAAACAGCCGGATGTGAAGAATCCATTCGATCTTTCACGCAAAGAATTTGAAATTCAATTTCCCGATGTAACGCCGAATTCGGGCCGCGCGTTTTGGCGGATGCGCGAATTGAACGATCAACTCACACCAATCACCGATCAACTGCGCTCGATGCCCGACGATAAGGTTAAAGAAAAGCAGGCTCTGCAAGAAAAGTGGATGGTGCTGATGGGTGTGATGGGTCACTACATTGGCGATTTTGCGATGCCCTTGCACACGACCGAAAACTATGACGGTCAAATGACCGGGCAAAAAGGGATACACGCACACTACGAAGACGATGCGGTCGATGAATTGTTCCCGAAATTCCGGATGGACGTGCACAACGAAGCAACCAAGCGCTGGCCGAAATTTAAGAAAGAGAACGAAAAGAAATCGTTAACTCAATTGATGCTGCAGTTGACCGCGATTTCGCAAAAAGACATCAAGCCGCTCTTAGCGATCGATAAAAAAGTCAAACGCGAACCCTTGTCCAAGTCCGCCGAGAAGTATCAAAAACTGATGGTCAAGAATTTGGTCGATGGCACGCTCACTCTAGCTGAAATCTATCGACGGCAGTTGGGATTCAAGTTCAATGGGAACCGATTCTACTTTTTCGCCGGCGAACCCGAATACATCATGCCTAATGAGGGCGCTCCGCAAAAGCCCGCGGAAAAAAAGTGAACCGATGAAGAAGACGCTGATGCTTTTAGGCTCGGGTGAATTGGGTAAGGAATTTGCCATTTCGGCCCAACGCTTGGGCCTTACGGTGATTGCGGTGGATCGCTACGCCGGTGCCCCGGCCATGCAGGTGTCCGATGGTTTTGAAGTGATTGATATGCTGAGTGGCGCAGATCTGGATCGTATTGTTGAAAAGCACCGGCCGGATATCGTGGTGCCCGAGATCGAAGCCATCCGTACCGAAAAGCTTCTGGAATTTGAAAAGCGCGGCATTCAAGTTACACCGTCAGCCAAAGCCGCACATCTAACGATGAACCGTGACGCCATTCGCGACGCCGCCGCGAACAAGTTGAAATTGAAAACGGCGAAATTTGCCTACGCTGAATCTTTGGAGGCTCTTCAGTCTGCAAGCGAAGGCATCGCCTTTCCGAACGTCGTGAAACCCGTGATGTCGTCTAGTGGGAAGGGCCAATCGGTCGTGCGACATGCGAAGGACGTCTCCAAGGCGTGGACCTATGCCGTTGAAGGCATGCGCGGTGATAAAGCGAAAGTCATCGTGGAAGAATTTATTCCCTTTGATTTTGAAATCACCCTGTTAACGATAAAGCAGAAGAAGGGCCCGACGCTTTTCGTAAAGCCGATCGGACATCGCCAAGAGCGTGGCGACTATATGGAATCCTGGCTTCCAGCCAAGATGTCGAAAGCGCAACTGGTTAAGGCGCAAAGGATGGCCAAGAAAGTGACGGACCACTTAGGCGGTGCAGGACTTTTCGGGGTTGAGTTTTTTGTCGCGGGAAAGGAAGTTTATTTCTCCGAGCTCTCGCCACGTCCGCACGACACCGGCATGGTGACCTTGGTTTCGCAGAATATGAGTGAGTTCGATCTTCATCTGCGCGCGGTGCTCGGTCTGCCAATCCCCGAGATTTCTTATTGGGGACCTTCGGCATCGGCGGTGATTTTGGCCGATCAAGACAGCGAGAGCTTTAGTTTTGATGGTTTGGATCAGGCCTTGAAAGTCAAAACGGCAGAGGTTCGCCTTTTCGGTAAGCCTGTGACACGGAAGTTTCGCCGTATGGGCGTGGCACTAGTGCGCGGCAAGAATACCAGTGAGGCCCGTTTGAGAGCGCGCCAGGTGGCCGCAAAGATTAAGATAAAGTACGAATAGAAGTTCAATTGATCTTTTTGCCGCTTTGTGTTATTTTCTCGCGGTGTATAGAAAATTAGAGAAATTACGGAGGAAGATTCATGATCAGCTCAAATTCGGCGTTAACTAAATTTGGTCAATGCTCTTTTTTCTTGGCGCTTCTGTTCTCTAATTATGCCTTTGCGCAGTTTTCGCGGCCTTCCGGAGTAACC
>JBEIHA010000263.1:0-4592 GCA_040381635.1 Pseudobdellovibrionaceae bacterium | reverse complement strand
CGGCGCGGCCAGCCAGAAAATCGATGAAAAAAGCGTCCCCATAATTAAAACAAAAGTCAGAATGCCCCACCACGGATGTAAGAAGACCCTATCCCAGCGGCGCAAATGATCTAAGGTTAAACGATCGGGCGCTTTAAACACCACTTGTTTGGTCCAGCTTTCGGCAATCTGGATCTCGCGCTCAATTCGAGCATCGTCCCATTGCAGAGTATGGGCGCGGCGCGGACGGTGAAGACCGGCTAGGCTGCGCGCGGCTTCGACCGCGTCCTTGACTCCACCACCTAGGCGTCCGTCGATTTGCACGACCGGTGCCTCGATCAATTCAGCGAGCTTCGCTAGATCCAGGCGACGGCCTGACTCTTTCACGATGTCGATCATCGTCACGGCCAAGACCATCGGGATGCCAAGCTCTTGCATCTGTTTGACCAGATAGAGTTGGCGATTCAACTGCGTCCCGTCGATGACCAAAATCACCGCGCGCACGTCTTCGCTGGCGGTTAAAGTCTCAAGCGTGACTTCTTCGTCGCGGCCGTGCGGCTGAAGCGAGTAAATTCCTGGCGTATCCAAAATCGAAAGCGTTTCCCCGTACACAGGCAAGGTGGAGCCGCGATGCGAATCGACCGTCGAGCCGGCGTAATTGACCGTTTTGAATTTCGATCCCGTCAGCCAATTGAACAGCGTGGTTTTCCCCGAATTAGGGGAACCGACGAGGGCAACGGAATAAGGTTTGGAATTTATTTGATCAGCAGACATTCGGCTTCGGCCTGGCGCAAAGCCAGCACGCTGTCATGCAACTGCACGACCAGCGGGCCATTGAACGGCGCTTGCCCGAGAATGCGGACTTCGCATCCCGTATGAAAACCCATTTCGCGCAGGCGGCGAGTCAAACCTGGCTCGCCATCGACGTGGGAGATAACGACCGTTTCAAAAAAAGGTGCCACGGACAGTGATTTCATGAGCTTGAAAAGTATTCTTTATTGGGCAAAACGAGAAGACTTTTCTGAATCTCAGTGCCATCTGAAACCCAATTGACAACGGACCTGGTTATTGAAGAAGGATAGGCGATGCAAATCCTTTTCGCACTGGTCTTTGGCCTTACGGCTTGGGCTGGGTTTGACCTTAAACCCAAGCCCGGCACGTTCCGCGAGATTTGCCGCAATAATCGCGGTGATTCAGCCCGTTTTTTCATCGGACCCCCGCCGGTGGGAACGGTCGCATTTTTCCCTGGACGCGCGCTAGAAGCCACGCAAACTCGATTCGCATTTTCGCGCTTTCGCCAAGCCCTTGGCAAAGCTCTGAAAGAGGAGCCGGATGGGTTCGCGCACGACGGGTCACGCAGTCTTTACTCTATTGAAAAACGAATTAAGGTCGCCTTCTACCGCGGCAAGCTCTACATCGTGGACGGACATCACCGCGCACTGGTCAGCACCTATATCGGTGCCAAAACAATCCCGGCCGAAGTGATCGCCGACCTCAGTGAACTTTCCCCCGCAAAATTTCGCCAAGCCATGGAGGCCCGCGGCTGGGCCCATTGGCGTGATCATCGAAATGAAGAAATGAAGCCCTTGGATCTGTGTGAAATGATCGATGATCCTAATTTTCAATTGGCCCGCTTGATCATCCGCCGAGTGACGGTTTCCTGGCGCGGTGACCAGTTGCGCTTAGATCGATCGACTGGGGCCGACCGACCGGTCGCGGTGAAGATCAACGGAGACATACCGTTTTTTGAAAATCACATCGCCGACGCCCTACGGCGCGGTGGTGTCGAACACGATGACCGTCGCTATGAATCTGAGTTTTCAAAACTGGAACTCAGTCTGTTTGCCCGTATCCTACTTGAGAGCGCTCGCGAAAAATCCTCCCCCCTGGCCCATGTTTTACTTCTCGACCGCCCCAGGGATGTGGCAAAACTTGAGCTAGAGAAAATCATCTTCGAACATCTGCGCAACAAGAATTGCGAACTTGATCTCGAAACGGAGCCCAAATGAAGTTTAATAATATCCTCGAAGTCATCGGTCACACGCCCTTGGTCAAAATGAATCGCATCACCAAAGACATGCCTTGCAACGTTTGGGCGAAGTGCGAATTCTTAAACCCCGGCGGTTCGGTAAAAGACCGTATCGGTTACAACATGGTTTTGGCGGCCGAAAAATCCGGACGGATCAAACGTGGCGACACGCTGATTGAACCGACCAGCGGCAACACAGGCATTGGCATCGCGTTGGCCGGGGCCGTTCTTGGCTACCGCGTGATCATCACTCTGCCTGAAAAAATGAGCCGCGAAAAACAAGTCACGCTGATGGCGCTCGGCGCCGAGGTGATTCGTACTCCGACGGAAGCGGCTTCGCATTCGCCTGAAAGCCATATCGGAGTGGCCGCGCGCCTTCAAAAAGAATTGCCGAACGCGCATATCCTGGATCAGTACGCCAATCCGTCCAACCCGTTGGCCCACTTCGAAGGAACGGGTAAAGAAATTTTAGACGACTTGGACGGACAAGTGGACATGCTGGTCGTTTCTGTGGGCACCGGCGGGACGATCACCGGCGCCTCGAAGCGAATCAAAGAGAAAAACCCTAAGTGCATCATCGTAGGCGTGGATCCCGTGGGATCTATCTTGGCCGGTGATGAAGAAGTGAAGTCCTACAAAGTCGAAGGTATCGGCTACGATTTTATTCCCGAAGTTCTGGACCGTAAGCTCGTCGATGTCTGGGTGAAAACCCGCGACCCCGAATCGTTTCGTATGGCGCGCCGTTTGATCAAGGAAGAAGGCCTACTCTGCGGCGGTTCGTGTGGGGCGACCATGATGGGTGTTATGCAAGAAGCTCCGAAATTGAAGGCAGGACAAAACTGCGTCGTGATTTTGTCTGATGGCATTCGCAATTACATGTCGAAATTTGTGGATGACAAGTGGATGAAGGAAAATAACTTCTAAGGCTTATAAACTTAGAAGCAACTCTTTTGCACGTAAACCACGCGCTGGTCCTTCAGCGTGTAACCGACCCAGTCGCCGCTCACGCGGCCGTTCAAAACTGTGCCTGCTTTTTTCTTACCCAACATTTTGGACTCGGCGTCGGCTTTTTCAAAAACGCCGCATTCCTTAGACATGGTCATTTTAGCGCTCGCGGGCGCGCGCGGTTTGACCTTCATATGTTGTTCACCACTCACCGTCGCACCGGCTAAGGATAGACGATCCTGCGCCGCTTTGAGGTCCAGCTTTCCCTTTTCGAATTCTTGTTTGCCGTTCTCTAAAGCCAGCTGCGCCATCTTGCTGCCTTCTTCAGTCTCGGTGGTCTTTTGGTCAATGGCCGCGATCTTCGCAACCTGTTCATCACGCAATTTGCGTAGAGCTTCGTTCTCGCCTCGCAATTTTTGCAACAGCGCCATGCCCTCCTTAAGTTTTGCCTCGTGCTTGGCAATCGACTTTTCCGCGGCCGCTTTTTCTTTTTTTGACTGCTCTTGCTCGGCACGTGAAGCTTTGATGTCCTGATCCAATTGCACAAGTTCGATCTCGGCCTGTTTGTGGCGCGCGTCCGCCGCGGCTTTCATCTTCTGCGCTTCTTTTTTACGGGCCTCGGCTTCGGCTTCTTCTCGTTCGGCGCGTAATTTCATCGCACGGGCCTGGGCTGTCGTGGCGTCCCGTTCGGCCATGGATTCTTCAACTTCGGCATCGAAATCATCGTCCGCGTTCACTACGGTCGAAAAAGCCAGGCAGAGGCCCAGGCCCAAGACCAAGATCAAGAATTTTTTCGGGGACGTCATGATGAACTCCTATAAACCGATCTCTGCTGCTCTCATCGGCTGGTCGGACGTCCAGGTTGAGGCGAAAATGTTAGGCATTTTTTACCGAATGCGCACGCTTTGGAACCACCCGCTCAGAGGGGAAATTCGCCTCGCACTGCAGCGAATCAACACTCGAGATTCCAGACACTTGAAAACAATCCACGGTCTCCGCATCCCACGTTTTGAAATTTTCCATCAGTAAATTGTTCCATAAGTCGGGCTTCTAGCTGCTCTAAAAGACGCGCAAACTTGGCATCCTGCTTGCTTTAGTCTGGTTTTCCCCCTAAGCGGCCTGGTACCCCCCTCCTTACCCTCCAGGTCGCTTTTTTTTTACCTAAACTCTATACTGAGTCATGCTCCACTTCCTATTTTCATGGTTTCTCTCGCAGGCCCTTGCCGCGCCGATGACGGTGATCGTTGATCCCGGCCATGGCGGCGTCGACGACGGCGCCGTTCGCGAACATCACAAGGAAGCCGACATCACGTTGAACGTGGCGAAGAAAGTTTTCGAGTTGTTGCGCAAAGATCGATCCTTCAAACCCGTTCTGACCCGCGACTCTGACCGAGGAGTCAGCTTGAATGAAAGAGCCCGCCTCAGCCGAGAGCACAAGGCCGACGTTTTTATCAGCATCCACGTCAACTCAAGCCCCGATGCAAAGGCCCACGGCGCGGAATTCTATTTTCAAAATCAATTGCCGCCCGACGAAGAATCGATGCTGCTCGCCCATCGCGAAAACTCAGAGGATCGCAGGGACGCGCGCCAACCCTACGCTTTTCTCGAAAAGAATTCTTATCCCGGTGATGTCTCAGCG
>JBEIHA010000262.1:0-4641 GCA_040381635.1 Pseudobdellovibrionaceae bacterium | reverse complement strand
TCCAGTGGGGCTTTGATTGGATTTCTGGCCGGCTATGTGTTCCCAAAATGGCTGCATAAAAGTCAGCCGGTGGCGGAGGCTTCGGCCGGCGTATCCTACTGGCTGCCTATGGCGTTGGAGGATACGTACGGGTTAACTCATTTACTTTATTTTTGATGAATGGGATTGCCTGGACCATTGCCCTTGGATTCTAATGACGCAATGTCTCCTGTCTAGACAGGAGACATTGCGTATAAACTTTTTTGATTTTATTCAAATTTCAGATTGAAATCAAAAGCCTCGGCCCTTAATTTACCTAGTGGCCTTAAATCCCCAGCCGTTGACGGTGATCGACGGAAATGCCGCGCCCTCCTGCCAGATAGGTGCATCGGCGCTCACGCCGAGTTCGAGCACTTCGACCAAGCCTTTCAAAGGCACAGGCTTGCGGGCGTCGGGATAGCGGGCGCTGCCGATGAAGTAGGCTTTCACATTTGCGGCCGAGGGACCCGTCAGAGCGGCGCGCAGGAAACTCAATGTGGAAACAAAAGGACCAACGGTCGCGGCATCCGCGTGAGGTGAGGCTTCGCGTGCGATGCGCATAAGCTCAGGCGAAACGCCTTCGATATAGATGGGCATGTCGGCCCAAGCCGCGCCGGCTATGTGGGCTGAGGCCTCTTCGGCGGAAGAAACAAAAACCAGATTCAATCCGGCACGCTCCAAGCCCTGACGATCGGCCAAGGCCGTGACAGTGTCACTGTTCGCCACCGGCGTTCGCCGAGTGACTTTCATGTTGCCCAAGCCCTGATTCTTGCGCTTCACGATCTCACCGAGCGAATATTTCATATCCGCTTCCGAGCGCGGATCCCAAACCACGGGCATGGCTATGGGCTCTCTTGGACCGCTCTTAATTTTTCTTAAGTATTCGGGAAAAGGCACGAGCTCGGCCCCCATCGAAGCTGTGTAAGGGGTGATCATGCCGGGATCGGAATAAGGCATGCCGGCCGCATCCAGCACTTCGAATAAAGCCAAAGCCGCGATTTTTGCTTGCTCCACTTCGTCGTAGAAAACGGAATCGCCGTACAAGTGATTGCCATTACGTAAACCAATTTCGCCGGCGACCAATTCGCCGCGCTCGTTGTAAAGGCCAACGGAATAACCTTTGCCTGAATTCAATAAATCCAACATCGACTTGAACACGGATTCGATTTTATAGCGGCTGGTGTGGGCCTCGTGATCTTTTCGTTCGCCTTTAACAAGCGTTCCATCTTCACCCACCTCTTGATCGCGGTAGGAACGCTTCTGATCTTTGATTCTGTTCAGCATGGCCTCGTAGTCAGTGTTGAATTTGATTTTGTAACCGCGATCCGCCAGTGAGCGTGCCAATTTCTTAAGCTTTTTCGCTTCGGATGAGTCTTTCCAGGCGAAGTAGTCGTGAATACCGTGCTGCTTGAAGGCGACCCAACCGGACTGGCTAATCGAATTTTTACCGAAACTGCCGGGCAAGTGACCCACTTTATTGTACGTCATTCCAACAAGGGACACTCGACGTTGAAGCTGAGCCGGTGGGATAAGCTTAGCCTGACCTAGGTGATCGATTTCGTAAGCTCCGCGTGCGATGAGTTCGCGCAGTTTTTCGGCGGGCACCGGGACCGGCTTTCCATCAGCTTCGAAATCAAGACCCAATTCCGCTTCGCTTCCTATGAAGTACTGGCCAGCAACGATAAGGTCGGTAAAGGTCGTTCCTTTAGCTTCGTGGAGGGCGCGAGCTTTCAGTCGATGTTCGATGGCCTCTTCCAAAGTGGCGGCGAAGTTCCATTTCATACCCCACCAAATCAAGCCATATTCCATCGCTAATTCAAGATTGGCGGGCGTATTCGGAATAGCCCCGCCCAGAAATCCACGCACGCCCAAACCGTCTTGGTAATTAGTCACATAGTTAGCGAAGAAAGTGCGTGCTACTTGCTCGTCGGAACCCGACAAGATCACTTCGCAAGCCGCGAGATCCTTGAGCTCTTTTAATTCTACCGCCGAAGCCACGGCGCCCACACACATCAATAAGGAAAGTATAATTTTTTGCATGCTCTACCGCTAACATGTGCGCCGCCGCGGCCGCAAGATCACGTGTAAAAAAGCCAGCGTTGTCGGATGGATAAGCAGCTCGAACCGAAATCCCATCGGTGCACACCGCCGCGGACTTCTTGGGGCGTTAAAACGCGGCTCCTTAAGAAAGTGCATGGTGCATGCCTCTTCTTTATGCTAATCCAAGATTTATGAACGACACCAAGCCGCGCCCCTCTTTCCAAGAAATTTATATGGAGCTGGCCCACCAGCTGGCGGCACGTTCGACCTGTTCCCGATTGAACGTGGGCACGGTGATCACCTCCACCGACTACCGAAAAGTCTTGGCCATCGGATACAACGGCAACGCCGCAGGCCTACCCAACCAGTGCGACCGCACCGAAGCCGGCAACTGCGGCTGCCTGCACAGTGAAGAAAACGCCGTCATCAATTGTGATTCGCCGCGCGCGATGGAAAAACACGTCTTCGTCACGCACCTGCCCTGCGTGGCCTGCGCGAAACGCCTAATCAATTTAGGCGGAGTGAAACGCGTGTACTATCAAAACGAGTATCGCCTGGCCGAATCGAAAGATGTGCTGCGATCGGTGGGCATCGAAGTTCAGCAGCTTGCACCTAAAGATTCTAGATAAAATTAGACGTCGAGAAAAAGTGGTCTTACGCTCGTGTCTTAGTAAGCAAAAGTGCCGGGCGTAACATCGCTGAGAACCGGATTGGTCGTCGGTGCGATCGTCAAAAACTGATCCGAGAATAGACTACCTTGGGTCGAAGAGCTCGGCGCGGCCACCGCAGTCAATTGCAAATTAGGCACCGAACAAAAGGCACAATTCGGCGCCGGCGCCGCCGGGTCAAAACGCAGCATGACCGAAGTCAACAGTCCTCCGGCCGCAAAAGGAACACGGGCTTGGGCCCACACGATCCCATCCGGACCCAATTTAGGAAATTCAACGGGACTGTAAATACCGATCGAGATCTGCCACTGCGATTTGACCACATCGCTGCCGTCTCTCACCAAAACTATGCCGGAGCGTCGCGAATCGTTGCCAATGTAGCCTGCGGCCGTCGTCGTGCCATCCGGTGAAAGCAATAGGTAGCCAAGAAACGCGGTCGTGAAACCTGCCGGAGCCGTTAGTCGTCTGGCCGAAACCTCGTTCCCTAGGGCATCGACCTCCAGCAACAGCGAAGTGGAAGTGTCGTTCAAGGAAAGTACGGTCGTATGATTAGGTCGATGAACTGCACCGAAGCCGGACTTAAATCCGGGGTAAGTCTTTAGCCAATAATATTCACCCGTTTCGTTTAGGCGCGCCACGACCGGAACGCCCTTCAAATTGCCTTTAACAAAAATGCCCGTCGCCGACACCACCGTCACCGCCGAGCTTTGTGAATGGGGACCAGCAGTGGGCACCAGTCCCGCGGACGGTAAGATGGTTCGAGTCCAAAGGAGAGTGCCATTGGGATCAAGTTTCATCACGAATACGCCGGCGCTTTTCGAAGATGAATCCTCCAACCCCCCGGACAAATAAATATTGTTTGCCGAGTCACTGGCGACTGAACTGAACCAGTAGCCCGCATCGTAATTACCGCCGCGGGCAACGACCCGGGCCCACTGGGGTACACCTTGTGCATTGAGCTTGAATATACCCGCCGTGTTGTCCAGCCGAGTGGTCACCATCAAGATATCGCCCGAGGGCAAAGCACCGAAATTTTTAATGGAAGCCGTGAGCTCTGGCGAAGTCTTCATCCAGTCGGGCGTGCCATCGGGCTTGTAGCGAGCCAACACACCGACCGTCCCGTTCAAACCACCATTCTGATCCACGGTAAACCCGTTGCCGCCCACAAAACGAGTGTTGTCTAAACCTGCCACCGAATCATCGATCACCAAAATGCGTTCGAGATAAACGCGGCCCTCAAAAATTACGACCGTAGGACTAAGCAGAGTCGTTTCGACTTGCACGGCCGCTTGCAAAGCCACGGGGATGTCGGCGCAATTTAGCCTGGTCAGGAAGATACGACCACCGCGGCCCTCGAGGCGCGCATCAAATAATCCACCGTCGGCGCAGGGCGCTTGATCATTCAAGTGAACAAAGACTTTTCCGTCGTAGCCGCTGCCGTTGCCACCGTATTGGGGTGATTCTGAAGAGGCGTCGTTCTTCAGCGACGCCATACGGCCGCAGTTTTGGAACAGAGTTGCGCCAACCAGAATGGCTAGCGCGAGTGGGACAATCTTCTTAAATTTCAAACGAACACCCCTACCCCTCTATACTAATACAACGCAAGAAGCCCGGAGGGGAAAATCCCGCCGGGCGTCTCAAATCAAGACCGTCCTTTACTAATAGCGTAAGCCGAAGCTTTGGCAGCGGTTACGAAACTCAGGTGAATCGACCAAGGCGTTTTCTAATTCAGTGGCGCCCAAACCGCCGTTCATTGCCGTCAACCAGAAGTCGAAGCCGGGCTGATCGGGATAGCGCCCCAAGACCGACATGTACATCAGCTGAATGTATTGAGCGCGGTTAGCTGGGCTAGCGTCCGCGACACTGCGGATCGGCGAAGCTTCGTCGGAACGTAAAAAGCCCATCGTGATTGAGC
>JBEIHA010000261.1:0-4654 GCA_040381635.1 Pseudobdellovibrionaceae bacterium | reverse complement strand
GTTGCCTAAAATCAAATGCCAGCGGTCGGGCCAGTGGCCCATCAGTTCATTTAGCATTTCGTTGTAGCAATTCAGTTGCACGGCGTGCGTGGGCTTTGCGGTCTGCGCGAGTTTGGTGTCGTAGATCTCGTACGAGTAATCGCCGAACTTAGACGCTCGGCCTGGGACTTTCTTTAGAAAATCCGTGTAGCCTTGGAATTGGCCGAGTCTTAGAGCTCCCTGATAGATGATGTCTTTGCCCTCGCGCATGGCTTTGAGCGTCTGCTCAAGCGACTCATCGAACGGGACGTCTTTCGCGATCTCGGCTACGGTGCCGGTCATTTTTTTGAATTCCTTCAGTTCGAACTCATCCCCTTTGCGGCTTAGGAATTCCATCGCGGGGTCTTCTTTTTTGAGGATGCGTTGGTCTTTCGGAACCATCAGATTGTAGTGATTCACCCACGAGATGTACGGCGACTGGAAGTACACGACGAGATCGCTGGGCGAATAGATGATTTTTCCGTCTTGTAGTTTCACGCTGCTCTCCCCGCTGATTTGGCTAACCTAACAGAGGGTGGGCGGAAAAAGGCGCCGAAAATGAAAATGGAGTAGATCGGCGCGGCCAGGGCGGCGACGATCATATTCGGTAAGATCTCGGCATTATCTAAATAGCCCACCGCCTGAATCAGCGCCGTTAATAAGGGCATTGCGGCGGCCGGCCATAGCGAGGCCTTGCCGACCTCCCACAGCAAGGTGGGATCGACGTTTCGCGGGCGCTGGGCCCCGATCATGGAAAGATAGAAGCCCGCGTAGATGGCGATCGACATCCCGAATGCGTACGGCAACCAAAGAAGGTGCCAATGGCCCCCGGCCTGTACGTGCAGGGCGCCAATCACGAACATAAGAGCGAACATTTTGAGGAAGGGCATCGACTGGACTCCTTTGATCTTTGGGTTATTGCGAAGGTCTTCAGTGATGCTTATGTCTTAGATCATAGCGCAATGCGTTGTGGATGTCAATTACTCGTAGTAATATGAAACACAGTTCAGCAATTTTATATCCCCTAAGGAGTCAAAAAGACTAAAGTATATGTGAACTTACCCCGATCGGTAATTGAGGGATTTATGACTAAAAAGCCTAAAAAGACCGCTAAGCCCGCCAAGCCGCAACTGGAACGCTTCACGCTTTCCGAGAGGATTAAGTACCTAAGACAGAAGCGCGATCTGACGCAATCCCAGCTAGCGAAGCTGGCGCAGATTAGTCAGTCAACGGTGGCGCAGATTGAAAACGGCGATAAAGATCCTTCGTTTACAACTTTGCTGAAACTTTCGGGGGCTTTGGATTGTCACATCGCCGTGTTTTTTACTTCTGAAGACTTGCATGTGTTCGATATGAAGCGATTGAAAAAGAAGTATAACTCTGTGGATAAACTGAATCCGACGCTTTATTACAGCTTTGGACGGGTCATCGACTTTGCTCGGGAGATTGGGTTTTTAAAGTAGTTGGCTCGGGCGCGGGACTTCCTTTTAGCAGGACCTAAAGCCTGCTCAGAAAATTGAAAATCCCTTATAAATTTTTAGAAATAGCCGATGACTCCTATGAACACGTTGGAGCACTCCAGATGCTCACCTGAGCATGTACGAATTTCGGACCTCTTTCGGAAGCGGGTCCGGTGAAAGCCGGATCCGTTTTTTTTCAGGGCCGAACTTGAAAAGTGCTCTCGCAGGACCGCGGTTGAATCATGACATCCGGTGGTTGGCTGGCCCCTCCTTTGGACCAGTTGAACACGTTGAATCACTTCCAAAAGGGTTCGCTAAATCAGAACCATTTGCCAATAATCGCGAGCAAAGCTGCCACTATTCGTAAAATGGACTCAATAATTCTTAAAATACGCCGAATACGTACATACTTACTGGTACGCATATCGGACCTCCTTCGGAAGTTCGGATGCTTAGGTTCTTCCAAAAGCGAATCCTGCGAGAGCATGATTCGCTTTTGCATTTTTGGTGCTACCCCTGAGTTGTCCACCCGCATGGGTGCACAAAGAGTCCTTAGCTCTATACAATTCTAAAAGAGTTCCGCTATTCTTGCCGGTAAGATCGCTTTGAAAATCGCAAGCGACATTCTTCGGAGATAAAATTGCAGTCGGATCAACAATCGAATGGACTCAAGCCACCTGGAATCCGGTCACCGGCTGCAATAAGGTCAGCCCTGGATGCAAGAATTGTTATGCCGAAAAGATGTCGCTTCGGCTGCAGGCTATGGGACAAGCCAACTACAAAGACGGCTTTAAGCTGACCACTCAGCCGCATATGCTTAGCCGGCCCCTGGAATGGAAATCCCCTAAACTGATTTTCGTGAATTCCATGAGCGATCTTTTTCATAAAGACGTACCGCTTAAGTTTTTGAAACAAGTCTTCGATGTGATGAATCAGGCCTCTTGGCATCAATTTCAAGTTTTGACGAAAAGATCAAAACGACTCGCCGAGCTCTCGGATCAACTTAACTGGACAAAGAATATTTGGATGGGTGTAAGTGTTGAGTCCAACGACTACAAATCTCGCATTGACGACTTAAGATCATCAAATGCCCATATCAAATTTATTTCAGCGGAACCGCTTCTTGGACCCGTAGAGAAGATGAATCTGAAGGGAATCGACTGGGTGATCGCTGGTGGCGAATCGGGCCCAGGAGCACGCGAAGTCGAACCGGCCGATTACTTAATGGCCGCACTTGGGATCAATTCCCTAGCTCCCTATAGAAATTCCTAAGCCTGTTCCCCGTCAGCCGTATCCGACAATTCCAGCTGCACCGGCGACTTGTGTAGCGGTACCGATTTCAAAATATTGGCCTTCACTTCCATGTTGATTTCTTGGCCGGCCCCTTTAGCAGAAAGCTTTTGGGCTTCTTTCGCTAGGTCGGTGGCGCCGATCATTTTATTGCGGCGTTCTTGAGGAGGGTTGAGCATGCTTGAGCGTTCTATTTTTTGTGCTTCTTCCAAAATGTCGGCCGGTAGTTTTTCGGCGTCCATCAACAACGCAATGGTTTCGTTCGCCATAAATTGATCGATTTGGACTTTGCGTTTCATGTTGTGCGCGAATTTGCCTAGGACCGATACGATTTTTTCGCGGTTTTCGGGGCTGAGTTTTTCGGCGAATTCATATTCTTCGATCTTTTTTAGTGAGATCAAGATCGGTTCAACGGCATCGGGCGTGATGACGTGCACGCGGTATTTTGCGAAGTTAAGAAAGGTATCTTTGATCACGTGGATCGCGTTGGAAGGGACAACTAGGTAGATATCGGTCTTCACACCCTCGACCGCGTATTTCTTTGCGGCTTCGGCTTCGCGCTTGATGTAGTTAGGGAAATTGGCCAGGTCGTCACCGGCCGGGGATTTGCTATCAAACACGATATGTTCGCCGCAAATTTGCACGCAATTGTCGGGCTTACCTTTGAAAGGGAATTTTTCTTTAGGCACGTAGTCGATGGACTGTCGTTGGCACATCAGCTTCATCCGCTCTTCGACCGCGGATTCGTGACGTTGCCAAGTTTCATCGAGCAAACGCAAGCGTTCGGCTTCGGCTTGTTCTTTGGCCAGACGTTCACGATCAAGTTCTTGCTGCCTTTGCTGAAGGACATTGTTTAAGATCACGACCTTTTCGTCGTAAGCTTTGTCGCGCTGCTGTTTTGAGGCTTCATCGGCCGAGACCCTGGCGGAGAGCGCTTGTTTTTCGGCACGCAGGTCTTCGAGTTTTTTCTCGAGATCGCGGACGCGGGATTCGGCTAGGGCTTCGGATTCGTCCTTGGTTTTTAATAGAACTTCGTTCGTGGCGCTTAAGGCGGCGTGACGCTCTTTGATTTGTGCGAGCTCGCCCATGGCTTGCGCGGACGCGGCTGCGAATTTTGCGGCATCCGTGGAAGCTTCGGCCTTTTCGCGGGTGAGGGCTTCGGTCCTTGCCGTTGCGCCTGCGAGCTCCATACCCAGGCGCTGCTTTTCTTCATTGAAGGCTTGAAGGGCCGCGGTCAGGCGGCGATCCATAAAGTAATAAGTCAACGCTACGGCCACACAGGCGGCGGCGATCAGCATGGCTTCTAAGTTCACTTCAAAACCTCCAGGGTATTGCCTAATATTACAGCAGTAGGCCAAAACTGTCAATTACTATTGGTAATAATAAATAGCGGTGAGCGATATTGATATCTTCCCGCTTCACCGCGAGACAAGGCTACAAAACTTAAGTAGGAGCTCGCAATCTTAAACTGGCCGCTTCAGGGCTGCAGCAACGGTTGAATGATCAGAGATCGACTCCGGATGGGCCTAGCGGGAATTGCTCGGTGTTCGATCTCTTTAGCCAGCAAGTTCAGTATTCAATAATTTCAATTACTTAGGGTGGTCTGGTTGAGGAATTTATCTTTGACCAGAGATATATCTGTGATCAATAATATATCAATGATCACAGATAAAGTGCACCTCGACTACATTCCCATATTGAATGACCTATTTTCCACACTAGGATTGAAAGGATCGATTAAACCCACGAGCGATGGGAAAATGTCAGAATTCGTAATGACTAGCAAAGAGGGACGAATAGGAATCGACGTAAAAAAAGCGATGCCGCTTAGATACAAACCCATACTAGAAACAATCTCATACACTCATCTTCTGGCCTTAAACAGT
>JBEIHA010000260.1:0-4665 GCA_040381635.1 Pseudobdellovibrionaceae bacterium | reverse complement strand
TGCGACCTTTCCGCTTGGTCATGAGGCTGCTGCCGTAGGCTTTTTCTTCTGATTTAAAGAATTTGAGCTGTTGCATGTGAGCGAAGGTATGAAATCTTGCTGGATTTGTCAATTTCGACTTCGATAAGGCCGATCGCGTCGGCGCAGAATCTGACCGTCCATGCGCGGGCCTTTTCGCCGCCGTCCACGGCGGCGAGACCTTCGTCTTTCGGAATTTTAAATTTAAATTTTCTCAATTTTTTTGGACTTTCCGGCTGGATGCCGGAAAGTACGCACTCGCATGAATGGACGGATTTGGCGCCGACGGGGCGGGCGCCTCGAAGATCAAGTCTTGCCTCAGTTGGTGCTGAACTGCCCAGTGGATTTCAGGTCCCGCGATTGGTACTGAATCGCCGTGCATGCTTCCGAAGCCGGATCCCAAAAACAAAAAAAGCCGGATTGCTCCGGCTTTTTTTCGAATTCAGTAGAAACAGAAATCTATTTATTCACTTTCAACAATTCTACGTCGAAGACCAGAACCGAGAACGGCGGGATACCAGGCTGCGCTTGTGCGCCGTAAGCTAGATCCGGCGGGATGTACAAACGGTAAACCGCACCTTCGGGCATCATCTGAAGAGCTTCTTGCCAGCCCTTGATGATTCCGTTGACTGGGAATTCTGCGGGCTGACCGCGATCGTGCGAAGAATCGAATTTCGATCCGTTCACCAAAGTGCCCGTGTAATGAACGGTGACTTTGTCTTTCAAGCTGGGCTTTTTGCCGGCGCCAGGCTTTAGAACTTCGTACTGAAGACCAGATGCGGTCGCCTTGATGTTCGGCTTCGCTTTGTTCTGGGCCAAGAATTGCTCGCTGACGCCTTTGTTTTTGTTAGCGTCTTCCATGGCTTTAGCTTGTGCCACTTGCTGCAAGTTCTGAATGGCTTTCTGCTGGTCTTCTTCCGAAATTTCGGGCTTATCGCCTTTCAATCCCGACTTCACGGCATAACCAACGACGGCGGGATCGAGTTCGATATTTTGAGCTTTGATGTTCTTCGCGATATTTTGTCCGATCGCGTAGCTCACTTTAGCTTTGTCGTCTTTTAGGGAAGGTTTACGATCGCACGCTACAGTCGCGAACAAAGTAGCCGCGCCTAGAGCGATGATGTGCTGAACTTTCATGAAGATGCCTCCGGGTTGCTACCCAAACATATGATTTGATGACCTGACCTTAAAATAAGAGCGTACCAATTCATTGATGTCAAAGGGGAATTCCGTGCCGGTTGACTCCCCGCTCACGGGAAACTTGGATCGCGGTCTCGTAACCGGCGTCCACATGCCGGAAAATTCCCATTGCTGGGTCCGCGGTAAGTACCCGCTCTAACCGTTGCGCTGCATCGGCGCTCCCGTCGGCCACGATCACTTGTCCTGCATGCAGTGAATAGCCCATCCCAACGCCGCCGCCGTGGTGAAAACTGACCCAGCTTGCTCCACAAGCAGTATTCACCAAAGCATTAAGGATAGGCCAGTCGGCAACCATATCGGTTCCATCTTTCATGCCCTCCGTTTCGCGGTTTGGCGAAGCGACTGAACCACAGTCTAGGTGATCTCGGCCGATGACCAGGGGAGCCTTCACTTTGCCTTGCGCCACGAGTTCATTGAAGCGCAAACCGGCCTTCGCCCGCTCACCGTATTCAAGCCAGCAGATCCTTGCCGGTAAGCCCTGAAAAGCAATGCGCTCGCTCGCCATATCCAGCCAACGCAGCAATTCTTTTTTGTGAGGAAAAAGCTCGCGTAAGGCCTGGTCGGTCACGCGAATGTCTTCGGGGTCACCGCTCAAGGCCACCCAGCGAAACGGGCCGCTTCCTAGGCAGAAGAGCGGCCGAATGTATTGAGGCACGAAACCAGGAATATCAAACGCGTGTTCGCAGCCGGCGTCTTTGGCCATCGCGCGAATGTTGTTGCCGTAGTCGAAAGTGATCGCACCTTTTTTCTTCATCTTTAATAGGCCATCGACGTGTTTGGCCATGCTCTGTTTGGCCATGCGCACGTGTTCCGCCGGATTTTTCTCTCTTAAAAGAGCCGCCGCTTCAAGGGAATAGCCTTCAGGAATATAGCCTAACAGCGGATCATGGGCGCTGGTCTGGTCCGTGAGGATGTCGGGCTGAAACCCCTTGTCTATCAATTGATGAATCACCGTGGCCATATTGCCTAATAAAGCGACAGATTTGGCCTGGCCCGATTTCCTGAAGGCCGCAATGCGAGCCAAGGCATCGTCCAGGTTGGTCGCGACTTCGTCGATGTAGCGGGTCTCTAAGCGCTTTTGGATGCGGCTGGGGTCCACGTCGATGGCCAAGCAACTGGCGCCGGCGAATACGGCAGCCAGCGGTTGCGCCCCGCCCATACCACCGAGTCCTGCGGTCAGCACCACTTTGCCGGTCAAATCACCGCCGAAATGCTGCCGTCCAGCCTCGACGAATGTTTCGTAAGTGCCCTGAACAATGCCTTGCGACCCAATGTAAATCCACGATCCCGCGGTCATCTGGCCGTACATCATCAGACCTTTTTTCTCGAGCTCGTCGAACACTTCCCAGGTCGCCCACTTACCGACCAGATTGGAGTTGGCGATCAATACCCGCGGTGCATCTTTATGGGTCTTTACCACTCCGACGGGTTTTCCCGACTGCACCAACAAAGTTTCATCGTTTTCAAGTTGTGTGAGCGCGTGCAGAATTTTGTCAAAGGCCGGCCAATCGCGCGCAGCCTTACCGCGTCCCCCGTAAACCACCAAGTCCTCGGGCCTTTCGGCGACGTCGGGGTCTAAGTTGTTTTGGATCATGCGGTAGGCCGCTTCTTGCAACCAGCCTTTGCAATGCATCTTCGTTCCGATCGGTGACTTTACGTTTCTCATGCTTCGAGCTCCCCTGCGTGTTTAAAAATCACATCCATCAGTTCGCCTGAGCGAATCATCGCGCGAATTTTCCCAATGTCCTTAGCGAAAACACGGTCCTCAGCAGCAAACGGCACTTGTTTACGAATATGGTCAAACGCCGCTTGGACCGACCCCGAAGCCTTCAATGGCTTCAATAAATCCAAAGCTTGGCATGCGGTCAGCAATTCCATTGCCACGATATTTTCGGCATTGCCGCAGATCTGACGGAATTTTCGCGCGGCGATCGTGCCCATGCTGACGTGATCTTCTTTGTCGGCCGAAGTCGGAATACTGTCGACGCTCGCTGGATGAGACAGAATTTTATTTTCGCTAACCAACGACGCCGCCGCCACCTGCACAATCATCAAACCCGAATTGAGGCCACCTTTGGGCGCCAAAAATGCCGGCAAATCCGACATCGCCGGATTGATCAGCTTGGCGATTCGGCATTCCGAAATGCTGGCCTGGGCGGAAAGGGCGATCGCCATAAAATCTAAAGCGAAAGCCACGGGCTCGCCGTGAAAGTTACCGCAGGACAAGATTTTGCCTTCTTTTTCAAAAACCAAAGGATTGTCCGTCGACGAATTGGCCTCGGTTTCTAGAACGTTCAAGCCGTATCTCAACGCATCTTTCGCCGCTCCATGAACCGCCGGAATACAGCGAAGGGAGTACGCATCTTGAACTTTCGCACAGTTCTCGTGGGATTCGGCGATTTCAGAGGTCTCGCTTAACAATTTCAAAAGATTGCGCGCGGTCATCGCTTCCCCGGGATGGGCCCGAGTCGCCGCAATCAGCGGATCAAAAGCTTTACGCGAACCTTTCAAGGCTTCCAGCGACATCGCCCCGGCCAAATCCATCATCCACAGCAATCGACGGGCTTCGTACAAAGCCAAAAGACCGACTGCCGTCATCACTTGGCAGCCGTTGATTAAAGACAAACCTTCTTTGGCCTGAAGCTCCAATGGCTTTACGCCCTTGGCTTGCAGAACCGAGGCCGTGTCTTGAGGCTTACCGTCTTGCCAAACTTCGCCTTCACCAATCAAGGCCAACGCCAAGTGCGACAGCGGAGCCAAATCACCGCTGGCCCCCACCGAGCCCTGCTGCGGGATCACCGGTAAAATATTATGATTCAGAAATTCCAAGATTTTTTCGATCACAATTTCGCGGATGCCGGAATGTCCGCGCGCCAGGGCGTTGGCACGCAAAACCATAATCGCGCGCGTTTGCTCCGGCGTAAAAAATTCGCCAACGCCCACGCAGTGCGAACGAATCAAATTTTTCTGCAACTGAACAATATCTGCCGCCGAAATCTTCACGCTCGAGAAAGCGCCGAAACCGGTGTTTACGCCGTAAATCACTTCGCCATTGGCGACTTGCTTTTCGATGTAGTCGCGCGAAGCTTTGATGCGTTGGCGGGCCGAGTCGTCTAGATCGACTTTTTCGTTACCTAATGAAACCGTCCAAACGTTTTAAATATTGAGATTTTCGCCCGTCAATTTCATTTCGCATCCTTTAAGGCGCGGATAGCCTCGGCGTAGTTTTTCTTAAATACGTAAGAGCCGGCGACCAAAACGTCGGCCTCCCTCAAGAGCTTCGCGGTTTCATCGGTCACGCCTCCGTCAACTTCGAGCAATGCGGTATGACCGATGCGCTTCAACTCGGCCCTTAGTGCACTGAGCTTCGCGACTTGGTCGTGCATAAACGACTGTCCGCCGAAGCCAGGTTCAACGGTCATCACCAAAATCAGATCCACCAGTTTC
>JBEIHA010000259.1:0-4712 GCA_040381635.1 Pseudobdellovibrionaceae bacterium | reverse complement strand
TGACGAATTCATCATCCCTGGCGCCGATCAGATGAAGTTTATTTTTAGGAAGACGTTCGACCTGGCCTAGCGCCGTGAAATCCTTTGCACCCTGAACCATGCGAAACGTCGCTTCTAGCTTGAACGGGTTTTCCAGTAACACGGGTTCGGCGGCCGGGTAAGTGGAGTAAATCAAAACCCTTAAGTAATGATCGTAGAGTTCCTCTTTGGTGCGCGGGTCCCAAGGAAAAACAAAGCGGTGTCGCAAGATCCAGTTGCCGATCAGCACGTCTTGCTCGGTCAGGCGTTCGATGAACGGCGCCATCGCGATCGACATGTCAAAGTCGCGCGGATGTTTGGCCAGATAGGCAATCGCTAAAGCGCCGCCATAGGAAAGACCGGCCAACGCGGTTTTGCCGGAAACATTCAGGTTCGAGCGAAGCGCTTTAAGGTCTTCAACTTGATCCTCAATAGAAATGCTCTCGCGCAGCGGGGCGTACTCCAGCAGTGTTCGTCCCATGCCGCGCATATCGTAGAGCACGAAGCCGATGCCTGGATCGATGTCGTCCATGGCGTCGACGAAACGTCCCCAGTCGCGGGTGGACCAAGTAAGGCCGTTCAGCATAAACAAAGTATGTTTTCCGGGCGCGGCCGCGCGGTATTCGACGTAGAGCTTGCGTCCCGGATTGACTTCAACCAAGCCTTTTTGCCAGACGGGCATTTTGGCTTGGACGTGAAAGCACAACAGCAATGACAACAGGATCCCCACCCCCGTTTTCATTACAGGACCACTCCGCCGTCGACGCTGATCACGGTTCCGTTGACGTAAGAGGCTTCGTCACTGGCCAAGTACATGCAGGCGTTGGCGATATCCGACGTTTCGCCCATGCGCGCGACGGGAACTTTGGCGGTCAATTGTTCAAGAACTTCTTTTGGCATAGCTTCGGTCATCTTGGTGCGAATAAATCCGGGCGCAATCGCATTGCAGGTGAAACCCTTGCGGCCAAATTCTTTGGCCCAAGTTTTAGTCATGCCCACAACGCCGGCTTTGGCGGCGGCATAATTGGTCTGACCAAAGTTTCCGTAAAGAGCAACGACACTCGCCATATTGATAATGCGCTTCGGTTGATTGGCGTCGAACTTGGCAAATACCGCCTTGGTCACATTATAGATGCCCGTCAGATTTGTTTGGATCACTTGGTCGAATTCTTGGTCGGCCATCTTGGCGAAGCTTTTGTCGCGCGTGATGCCGGCGTTGTTAATCAGAATGTGTAGAGGTTCCGTCAGTGAATCGGCCAACAGTTGGCAGGAGGAGCGATCCGTCACATCTAGCCTGGCGAAGCGAGCGTTGGGAAAGCTTTTAAGTTCGGCTTTGGCTGTGGCCAGGGCTTCGCTGGAGTAGTCGGCTATAATGACTTTAGCGCCGCTTTGAAGAAAACGCTTGGCGATTTCAAAGCCAATTCCTTGTGCGCCGCCGGTAACTAGAGCATTTCTACTAGAAAAGTCGAACTGAACTTGAGCCACGAGCACCTCTGTTAGTTTTTGATTTTCCAGAGTGATAGCTCAAGTCGTACGATAGAGAAAGGTAAGCGCAAGGCGTCGTCTTTTAAGAAAAAAATTCAGCTCGCTTTACTGCGCCTCGTAAAGCAAAGTAAACCAATTGAAATCCTAACTAGGGCAGGGCAATTCGTGACACAGACAAAACAAGCCGTCATTCGTGGAACCGGGATGTACGCGCCCGAGCGCGTGGTGCTGAACGCAGAATTTAACAAGCTTTATGGTAAGGATGTCGATACGTTTTTGCGTGAAAAGCGCAACATCTATCAACGTCGCTTTATGGCCGACGATCAAGCGACCTCCGATTTGATTGTTCCTGCGGCCGAACAGGCGATGAAGAACGCGGGCATTACGGCTGGCGATATCGATTTGATCCTCGTTTCCACTGACACGCCTGATTATTTAAGTCCGTCGACTGCCGCCGTAGTGCAATTCAAATTAGGCGCGAAAAATGCGGGCGCTTTCGATGTCAATTCCGCCTGCGCGGGTTTCGTAACGGCTTTGGATATGGCCTCGAAATATGTGACGTCGGATCCACAGTACCAAAACATTTTGGTCGTGGGCGCTTACGGCATGACTAAATATCTAAATTACGACGACATGAAAATCGCCACACTTTTTGCGGACGGTGCAGGCGCGGTGATTGTTCAGCCCTCGGTAACAGACACCGGCATCATGGCTTCAAGGCTCTTCGCCGATGGGCAGTATCATGATTATATGGGTGTGTACGCTGGGGGAACGAAGACCCCGATCACTCACGACGTGGTCGAAAACAAAAAGCATTTACTCGATTTTGCCAAGAAAATCCCGATCGAGACTAACGGCACACAGTGGCCTCGCCTGACGAACATTTTGCTCGATCGCATTCATAAAAGAGCTGCTGATATTGATCATTTCTTTCTCACTCAGATCAACATTCAATCGATTCACGAAGCTTTGGACAATCTAGGTTTGCCGCATTCAAAATCTCACAACGTGATGGACCGTTACGGCTACACGGGGAGTGCGTGTATCCCGATGGCGCTGCATGATGCCGTTTCGCAGTCCAAGCTTAAGAAAGGCGATTTGGTCTTTATGCTTGGTTCCGGGGGCGGTCTGTCGATGGCGGCTCTGGCGATGGAATGGGGATATGACACCTAAATCTTTCTCTGATCTGGGGATTGAGCTCGATTGGCTGAAGCGCTGGTCGCTTTATGCGCCAGCTAATGTCGCTTTGCAAAGCGGTGAAGACGGTAGGCAGTTCACTTATCGGGAACTCTACGCACGTTCCAACCGCATCGCGCGCGCTTTGCGTGATCGTTTTGATATCAAGAAGGGTGACCGTATCGCGGTCGTGGTTCAAAACGAACTGGATTATATTTCCTTATTTTTCGCAAGCCAGCGCTTGGGCGCGATCCTGGTGCCGGTGAATTTTCGCTTCAAGCGACCTGAAGTGGAACACGTGTGCCGCGACAGCGGTGCGAAGCTTGTTATTTTCGAAAAAATATTTTGGTCCGTGATCGATGGGATTTCTAAGAAAACTCAGGTCTGGAATTTTGATGGCCCTGATTCGGTGGTCGAAACGGCGAGCACAAAAGATTTTATTGAAATTCCGTTCACCGCGAGTTTCGAAGACCCTTGCATGATTCTGTACACGTCGGGCACGACGGGCTTTCCGAAAGGCGCGGTTTTATCCAATCGCATGATTTTTTGGAATTCGGTCAACACGGGATTACGTCTGAATCTAACGCAAAACGAAGTGGTTCTGACGTTTTTGCCCCTATTTCACACAGGGGGCTGGAATGTTTTGACGACGCCCTGTTTGCATCGTGGTGCGAAGATTGTTCTGCTCAAAAAATTTGATCCCGATTTGGTTTTGAATCTGACTGCCAAAGAAAAGGTCACGGTTTTGTTTGGGGTTCCGACCACGATGGATTTTCTGGCGCGAAGTAGCTCGTTTGCGAAAACAGATCTGTCTTCTTTGCGGTACGCCATCGTCGGCGGCGAGCCCATGCCGCTTCCGTTAATCGACATTTGGGAGGCCCGCGGTATTCCCATTCGCCAGGGCTATGGCTTAACCGAATTTGGTCCCAACGTATTTTCTTTAAACGAAGGGGACAGTCGGCGCAAAGCCGGATCGATCGGATTTCCTAACTTTTACATTGAAGCGAAAGTGATCGATGACGGTGGGATCGAAGTCGGGCCGGACGAAGTGGGTGAATTGGTCCTTAAAGGTCCCGTCGCTATGAGCGGTTACTGGCAAAACGAAAAGGCTACGGCAGAAACAATCAAAAACGGTTGGCTACACACCGGCGATTTGGTCCGCCGGGATAAGGAAGGCTTTTTCTATGTGGTTGGACGCAAAAAAGAAATGTTCATCAGCGGCGGTGAAAATGTCTACCCGGCAGAAGTCGAAAAAGTCCTTCGCGCACTTCCCGGAATTCGTGAAGCCGCCGTTGTCGGTGTTCCACATCAAAAGTGGGGAGAGTGCGGCAAGGCTTTCATTTCATTCGAAGCCGGACAATCCCTCTCGGTAGAGGATATGCAGGCTTATTGCCTTGATCACCTCGCGAAATTCAAAGTTCCGATGCAGTACGTGATTATGAAGGACTTGCCGAAGACGGATTCGGGGAAAATTGCTAAACGTCTATTGACGGCCCAATAGTGGCTCGAATTCGATCTCGACTAAACGGGAGCGTATTCCCGTTTGGACTTGGCTATTCGGGAATAGGATCCACAATAGTCAGTAAGTTTTGACTCCGCGGGGGTTCGAAAACTGTTGTCTGCTGACTTCTTTATCTAGTTCGGTTTCTCCGCGGGCTTACGTCCGCCGGGCAACATCGCTAAATTGACGTCCAGGGCTTCAAGCGAAAGTCCCGCGTTCAAAACTGACGCGCTTCGGACTTTGGTCTTGAGTTGTGGTTCGGGCTTACCAAAGGACAGCAGATGCTTGATCAAAACCGAGGGCTTGTTCATCTCTTCGTTCTCGGCCATCAGCAGGACCGCGACACCGGTCGCGAAAGCCGTCGCCTGCGAAGTGCCGGACATGTAACCGAACTGACCATTGGGTAAGGTTGAGTAAATGTTTTTTCCCGGCGCAACCAGATCCACTGAATTCAAACCGTAGTTGCTCATGTCCATAAGCTGACCAAAGCGATCAATGGCACCGACCGAAAGCACGTTTGAAAGATCGTAGT
>JBEIHA010000258.1:0-4737 GCA_040381635.1 Pseudobdellovibrionaceae bacterium | reverse complement strand
CTCGTAGGAACCTACTATACAAAAATCGTGAAGTCGCTTCGTTACCTTGACTATACATTTCAACGGGTTTCGAAAATGCCGATAGATCCAGCGCAAATGACCGACGGCGAAAGGGAGTCCTGGGATGGATTTGTTACACGATTTGCCAGGTCCTCGGATTTATTTTTATCCAAGTTTATCAGAGCCTATGTTCGGGTAGATGACCCAGCTTTTGATGACTCAGTCCGCGACCACCTCAATCGCGCTGAAAATCTGGGACTGATTGATTCGATCGCTCCGTGGCTGGAAATTCTTGAGCTAAGAAATGTGTTAGTTCACGAATACAGTGATTCAGATTTAAGAAAGATTTTTGAAAAGATGATTCGATTTACTCCTTTAGTCCTAGAGCTAGAGAAACGACTCGCCAATGCGTCTCAAATCTAGCGAGGCTGAAAAACTTGTCCGAGTTCACAATTTCAGATGCAGCCGACATCAAAAATGATGCTTTTATCAAAGCCGTGTTTCCCGAAGCCATATTGTTGTCTAAATCTAATCTACGTTAAGTTCACAGATACCTGTGCGAATACCAACCGTGCTCTTTCGCTAAATCCAGAATAACCATTTTGGAAGAATTGGAAGCTATGGTGGGTGCGAAAGCACGTTAGTTCCACCCACGCCGGCGTAGAGACCATCTCAGATTGAGACGTTGAAATTCGTAGCCTGTGTAGAACGAAATTTGTCATTCTGAAACTCAGGCTTTGATTCGCGGGGTGAGGGCTTAGGCATAAGGATTGCTCAATTCTAAGTCATGAGACTTTGGGTCATTCTTTTCTTGCTGGCTCCCTTGGTTGCTAATTCCGCGACGAACTGCGAACTTCAGCAGATCACGACGGCATCAGGTGACGGAAGGGTGTTTAAGGTGAGCTTCCCTGACAAGCGCAAGATCACCGTCGTCGGTCACGTCCACGGGAATCGAGAAATTCCAACAGAGATCGGGCGAATACCGTTGGATAAATTTTATTTCCGAAGAGCGTCAGCCGTCTTATCGCGCCGGGAGGTTCAGCTAACTCTTTCGCACTACCGCGAGGACATCACACTTTTAAAGGAGTCGCTCAAAGAAGGAATAGGTTTCGTCGGATATGAGACTCTGCCAGAAGGAGTCGATCCATGGATAGAGTTGGCAGAAACGACGAAAGACCGGATGATCGGCGTCGCGGCGAGGCACGGGAAGCCAGCTTCATTTTCTATTTCTGACGCCATCTTATTGATGGCAGGAGCGCCGGGACACTTCCTTGTCAATGAACCTGGACTAATGCGTGGCATCCGACAAGTTGGTATGGAAGACAGAGAAGCTATGAATTCAGAGGGTCCTCGCGTGTCAGCGATGGAGCTCGCACTTAAAGAGCTGGTAAGAGCAGCCCAGAAGGATAAAAAAGTGCTCAGTGACATTCGACTTACGGAGTCTCAGATCATTTTTGATGTGTATCCCTTCAATGATCCTTTCAGTCCCGAGTTTCAGGTCGCGTTTTTAAACAGCGGTAGCGAAGATGTTCCGGTTCAGTACAGGGATCTTTTGAGAGCATACCTCTCGACCTCGTTGGAGTACATGAAAGCGACTAGAGCAAGAGACTTAGCAGTCGCCCGTAATTTGATGTCACAAAAAAGCAGCGGGATTCATTTTGTTGGGCTAATGCATGCCCCTGCCATCGCGAATGAACTCTTAAAAGTTTGCCAAAGCATGGAGAGTCTCCGACCAGCGAATAACTCGCCGCCATCGGTGACGCGCTAAAACTCACAGATACCTGTGCGAATACCAACCGTGCTCTTTCGCCAAGGCCAGCATAACCATTTCCGTTTTGTAATTGGTCCCGTCCACGGGACCCGACGAAGTGACAAACCGCAAATCCGTCGCACATTCCAAAAGCCATTTGTCGCCTTCAGTATTGCCCGAAGCGAAGTAGGGAGCAACGCCACCGGTGCGCTCTAACAAAGCCGTGGCTTTGCCTTCGCGGTAAGTGATCAGGCCTTTTTGTTTTTCGGTCACCACGCCATTCACCACTTCGGTTTCGATCCCCATCACCTGATCATGGGTCAGACCTAGGCGCAAAGCACCGGGTTCGACAGCCCATTTGATCGAAGCGGTGACGATGTAGATTTCGACCTCAAGCTCTTTCAACTTTTTTAGAACGGCTTTTTGTTCTTCATAAATCGGCGGCGGCATTTCGGTGACCGCCTGTTCGGCCCATTCACGCACCCGTGCGATGGGGACATCTTTGCAAATTTGTGCCAGCCAAAGGTAGGCCGCGGGATTGCCTTTGTTCTTCTTTAGCCATTCGTAATGGGCCCAGGGGTCGTCGGGTAGGGGAACCAGTTTATTTCTGATTTTGTATTGGAAGAATTGTTCCCCTAAATCGGTGTCCCACAGGGTTCCGTCCGCGTCGAAAGCGGCGATGGCTCGGCCCTTCGGGCGCTTGCGCTCGAGATCATTTAGGAGATTCTGCAATTTTTCTGTGGGCATGGCTTTCAGTTGAGTCATGGTTCGAACTTAGCAATTTTAGAGCTTCAAGGAAACATCCAAAAACATCTTCCGAATAGACGTTAACGACGCTTGAGTGTAAGACTTTTCCAATGGACACACGAATTCTTCTTCAAACCGATCACGAAGCGATCACTGCTTTCGAAAAAGACCGGCTGAACCAGTCCGTGTCTGATCCCATGGAACGTGAAATGAAATCCTGGGATTCGCGCTGGCGAAAAGAAGCGCTTGACCACTACTTGCCGCAGGGCTGGTCATTCGGAGTTTTTGAAGAGGGACGGCTGGCCGGATATTTTATCGGTCAGCCTTATATTTTCCATCGCGGTTTGACGCAAACATTGTGGATTGAACATCTATCGTTCCATTCAGCCAAGGTGGCGAAAGTGCTGTTGGACGTCGCGCACAAATGGGCCCGTGATAAACATCTTCAGGCGGTTGTTTTTGAAAACCGACCCGAATACTCTTTCGTGATCGAAGAGTTCCCCAAGGTCGTGGTCGACCGCCAAGGCTTACTCGAATTGCGGAGCGCCAAATTTTGATGACAAACCGAGTACCGAACCGAATTTCCAAAGACCTTTCCCCGGATGCGCGTAAAAAAGCGCTGCGAGCCATGTCTGAAGACACCTTCGACCTGGCCATCATCGGCGGCGGCATCACCGGCGCGGGCGTGGCCCGGGACGCCGCCAGTCGCGGGATGAAGGTCGCACTGATCGAGTCGTCGGATTTCGCTTCGGGCACCAGTTCTCGCTCGAGCAAGTTGATTCACGGCGGGATTCGCTATCTCGAAAATTTGGAATTTGGTTTGGTGTTCGAAGCACTGAGCGAGCGTCAGCGCTTGTTCGACATGGCCCCGCATTTGGTGCATCCGTTAAGATTTATTTTGCCCGTCTACAAATCCGGGCGCGTGCCCGCTTGGAAGATGGGATTGGGAATGTGGGTTTACGACGCACTTTCGTTGTTCGAAGCGCCCGAGCTTCACACGTATCTTAGCCGCGAAGAACTCGCGCAAGAATTCCCCGAGCTGCAAACCGGGGACCTCGATGGGGGATTCGCCTATTACGACGCTTACATGGACGACGATCGCCTGGTGTTAGAAACTTTGCGGGCGGCGCGAACGCTGGGCGCCGAAATTGTGAACTATGTGAAGGCCACGGGCGCCGAATTCCAAGACGGAAAAATCTCAGCTCTGCAATGCGAAGATCTTGAGGGCGGGTTCAAATTCGACATCAAAGCCCGTCATTTTATCAGCAGCGTTGGACCATGGACCGATAAACTAGGCGCGGACTTGTTCACGAGCTGGAAGAAAAAACTTCGCCCCTCAAAAGGTGTTCATCTGACTTTTCGGCAAGAGAGATTCCCGCTGAAAGATGCGGTCGTGATGGGTGCCGAAAAGCGAATCGTTTTCGCGATTCCTCGCCACGAGATGGTGATCGTGGGCACGACCGACACGGACTATCCGGGCGATCCGGCACAAGTGCGCACCGAAAAAGCCGACGTCGATTATCTTTTGCAGGTGATTCATAAGTATTTTCCTGGCGCAAAGATCACCAAGGAAGACATCGTTGGGACCTACGCGGGCGTTCGTCCTTTGATTCACGATGGCTCTGACACCGAAAGCAAAACCAGCCGCGAACACGAAATCTGGACGGATCCCCGTGGATGCACCTTTGTCGCTGGCGGCAAATACACCACTTACCGCAACATGGCCGAGCAAACGGTCGCCGAGGCCTTGGAGTCCTTCCCGATCGAAGACCGCGCTCGTTTCCATCACTCCGACACCATCCACGCGTTAAATCCAAAAGTAGGCCCTTCGATGCTTGAACGCGCGCGCCGCGAACACGGCAGCTGGGCCGTATTTTATCAGGTTCCGCCCCAGTTCACGGGTCAGTTGGCCGATCGACATGGTTTGGAGGCCAAAGACATCTTGGCCGAGGCCGCGGTCGAAATTCCAGCGACGGTCCTGCGCGGAAGCGAAGAGTGGATGTGGTGCGCGGAAGCGCTTCACGCCGTGGAACACACGATGTGCCTGCATCTTAGGGACTTTTACTTTCGCCGCTCGCCTTTGGTGTTAAGCCGCGCGGATCACGGAATGCCGTTCGCGAAATCCATCGCTGCGGTGATGGCCCGTGCTTTGGGATGGAACTCAGCGCGCGTGCTCGAAGAAATTAATGCTCTGCAGAACAATTTGGATTCGGATTTCGCGGCCCTACGACCGTGATCTG
>JBEIHA010000257.1:0-4744 GCA_040381635.1 Pseudobdellovibrionaceae bacterium | reverse complement strand
GTCAGACCAAATCGGCCGAAGTCCGCGAGCCGCGAATTGAAGAGCGCGAGCAAAAGCCCGCACCCCAAGAAATCAAACAAGACGCGCGCGATCCCAAAGCCAATAATAACTCCTTCGCGCCCCGCCAGGATTCACAAAATCCTGACAAGCCCCAAACTCAGTCTGCCGCTCAACCCTCTGCGGCCGAGGGCGACGCTCTGCCGATGCAGCCGAACGCGCCCAGCCTAAAGGGTCCGATCAATGATCGCTTAGTCACCGGCAAACCTGTCGGCGAGCCTAGTTTAATTGATCCAGTGGCAAAAGACCAAGCGACGCTCCCGCAAGAAGACGCCATCGATTCACTCACCCGCCGCGCGGTGTGGAGCGACTTTTTACGTAAGATGAAAGACGATCTTGGTATTTCGGCCGAAGACGTTTTGGCGGCCTTTGCCTCTTTGACCGACGAAGAGCTAGCGCAGCCGCCGCAGCAAACAGTGAACACCGTCGTTGCCGCACTTGGCTTGGATTCCGATCAAGCGCAAAAAGCTAAGAGCTATTTCAATGATTTGGTCACCAAGACAAAGTCCAATTCCATGGGCGAAGAGCTTGGAAAATCACAAAAGCAGATCAACCTCACGTTGATGTCGCAGCGGGAAGCGCAACGTAAAACATTGAACCGTTCGATTGATCAGCTGCAGAGCAATTTCTTTATGAACAATGCGCAAGGCCCGATGACCCAGGCGCAGTTGCAACAGATGTCCGAAGATGGCCGAGCCAAAGCCACCGGTCTTCCCGGTATGGAAATGATCGAAGTTGGAGCGCCTGCACCCCTCGCTGTTGAAGGAATGAAGTTGTCCGCAACAACTGCGAACTTTCAAGCGCTGGCGCCGACCCCTGCCAGCGTGATCCCTGTGGCTATGAATCCCGCCAACACGACTCCTCCTAAAGCGCAGGCTAAAAATACGATTGATGAGATGGTCCGTCAGTTTCTCGCCCCCCAAGCACCAGCTCAAGCGTCAGCAGCGCCGGCTGCCGCCGCCCAAGCGGCTGCCGCCGGCGCCATTTCTGCCGGCAGCTTAAAAGGCTTACTCGCGGACTTAAGTTCCTCTTTAGATTCCGAAGAAGAGGGTGAGTACACATCGGACGCTTCCTATTTAGCCTCTGGGATTGCGGGTGAACAGAAATTCGCGGGTGTTAATGGGCCCAGCGCTGAATTCCAAGCTGAATTAGCCAAAGCCGCGCAAGAGCCGATGTCTATTCCTGATCTGGTAGATAAAGCCCAAGTTATGGTTCTTGAAGGGGGTGGCGAAATGAAAGTCACCCTTACCAACGAAGGCATGGGCGAAGTGGCCATGAAGGTCAGCGTGCAGGACGGTAAAGTCCAAGTGCAGATGATCACGGAAAGCGACGAAGCCAAGAAGATGATCGAAAGACAGCTTTCTGATCTGAAGACGTCGTTGCAGTCGAACGATTTAAGTTTGGATACGATCAAAATTGATACGGCCACAAATCTTGGCAAGCAGTTCGAACAACAATATGAACAGGCGCAAAGACAATCAACGGCTTCAGCTTGGGAGCAGTTTCGCCAAGACAATCAGGGATGGCGCCGTAGCTTTTTTGAAACTCCAAGTGCAAAACTCTACAAGGGACAAGGCGAAGCTCCGCGCGATGTTCAAGCCCCGACCGGCAACGCCCAACGCAAGAATATTAACCGTCGCCTCGACTTAGTGGCCTAAGTAAATGATCAGGAAAAATAAGATATGATGGGCATAAAAACCGGAACTCAAACTTGGACAACGACACCACCGCCGAGCGCGCAAAAACCGGATAACGTGAACAGCGTGAGCAGCGCCGACAACGAAAAGTATTTTCAGGGTGAAAACCTAGGTGACGTTCTAAACAAAGTGGCCGATCCGAACTACATCGATTCTAGCAAAAAAGTACGCACCGTCGGTGATCCTGAATTGGGCAAAGACGCCTTTATGACCTTGCTTCTGACGCAAATGAAGAACCAAGATCCGACAAACCCCCTGAAGTCTCACGAGATGGCGGCTCAGTTGGCGCAATTCACGCAGCTTGAAAAACTATCCAATATTGATTCCGGAATCGAAGGCTTGCGCAAAGACGGCCAGCCTAATCTGAATTTCCAAGCCTTGTCTTTTATCGGAAAGACGATCACGACCGACAATTCGAAAGTCAGTCGCGTGGATAAAGAATCCACGCATGACGTGCGCTTTACATTACCCAGTGATGCTCAAGAATTAAAAATGATCATTAAAGACGCGGCCGGAAATCCCGTCCGCAATCTTGAATTTAAAAATCTTAAGACTGGGAAGAATGAATTGAATTGGAACGGTATGACCGACGACGGCTCGAAAGCGGCACCGGGTGAATATTCGGTTGCTTTCGAAGCGATTGCCAGTAACGGCAAGAAAATGCACATCGAAACAAAAACCGAAGGCGTGATCAGCGGCGTGAATTTCACCCCCAAAGGTCCGCAGTTGATGGTTGGCAAACAGGGCGTCAGCATGGATGACGTGAAGTCGATCAGCGAAACTCAAGCGGCAGCGCCGGACATGACCACGCTCGGAACTCCGAACGCACAGATGATGGAAAAGCTGATGCAGCAAATGACGAGCGGGCAGAATGTTCCCGGCTCTGCACAAGGTCCGAAAAAGGCCGAGGTGAAGCCGGAACATAAACCGAACGCCGCAAAAGCTGCTAGCATGAAATCTGGTGATTTAAATGATGCTGCAATGTCGCAAGGTTTGATCAACGACTTGAACAAGACCGGCGCCAAAGCGGGAATGGGATAAGAAAAAGTGAAAGACATCAGCAGCAACTTTAATGTGGGAAATATTCCGGGAGCTCTCGAGAGCAACCGCAGTCCCATAGCGAAAAGTGGCGTGCAGGATTCACTCTTCAAAGAAAAGCTGCAATCGTTACAAAGCACTATGGTGCAGCCGCAAACTTCAAAGCCCACGTTACCCAGCGGCCTGAAGTTTTCGAATCACGCGATCGACAGAATGCAAGCGCGAGGAGTTCGCTTCTCGCCCGAAGAGCTAGGAAGAATTGACAATGCGGTAAGCCGTGCCGAGGCGAAGGGCGCAAAGAACACTTTGCTCCTTACCGACGCGGCGGCGATGATCGTGAGCATTAAGGATAAAACCGTAGTGACGGTAATGGATAAGGCGAACTTGAAAGAGAACGTCTTCACCAACATCGATTCGACGGTCGTAGTTTAATTCCCAGCGGGTAGTTGATCCGAGGAATTTTTAGTTTGTTTTAACTAGGGCTGGTCCTCTTCGAGGGGGCCCTTCAAATGTTCAATGTGGGATGCCAGGATGGCGTCTGCACGACTAGACATGGAGGTCTATCATGGGAGTTCTCTCTTCTCTCTATACCGGTGTATCCGGTCTCGCAGCACAAGGTGAAGCATTAGGCGTCATCGGTGATAACATTGCCAATGCGAATACCACGGGATTTAAGGCGTCACGCGCCGAGTTCCAAGATATCGTCGCAAAATCCTTAAAAGGGATTTTGGGTGGTAACCAGATTGGTCGCGGTGTGAAGATCGGTGCGGTTAATCCGATTTTGGTTCAAGGTAATACCGATCAGACCGAAAAGGTCACCGACTTGGCGATCGCGGGCGACGGCTACTTTACGTTAAAAGGTACCGACGGTGAATCCTTCACCCGTGACGGATCTTTCAAGTTCGACAAAGAAGGCTACCTAGTCACGAACGATTATCAGCGCGTTCAAGGCTTTCAGGCCGATGACAAAGGAACTGTACAAAATAAAATCGGAGACATCAAATTTCCGCGCGCCCTGGTCCCGGCAAAGCCCACCACTAAAATGCGCTTAGATTTGAACTTGGATTCTAGAGTCCAGACCGCGAAGGTCTTCGATCCGAAGAATCCATACGATACTTCGAACTACGCCACGGGCCTCGAGATGTACGATTCTCAAGGGAACAAACACTTGGTGAATATGTTCTTCACTAAAACGGCGGATCGTACTTGGAGCTACACGGGTTTGGTCGACGGTAAAGAAGTCACTGGTGCCAAAGAAGATGAAATGGCCAAGGTTGTAGAAGGTAAGGTCTCATTTACCACCGACGGTAAACTGGACACGGAAGAGCAAACGATGAGCGCCTTTAACTTCAAAGGTGGAGCTTTACAGAACCAGCAAATCAAAGTCGATTTCGGTGATTCGATCACGACCGACAAGGGAACCGGCATGGACGGATCCAAACAGTACGGTAAAGAATCCGATTTGATTTCGTGGCAGCAGGATGGATCAGCCGCCGGCACGATCAATAACTTATCCTTCAACGACGAAGGTATTTTGACCGCGCTGTACTCGAACGGACAAACGCAAGATATCGCACAGATTGCACTGGCTAAGTTCGAAAATCCCGAGGCGATGTTCAAAGTCGGTAACAACCGATTGAAAGAAGCCCGCGATTCCGGTGCCCCTGCTTTGGGTGGTCCCGGTCGTGCGGGACGCGGTAAGGTGATGGCGAAGTCTTTGGAACGTTCAACGGTGGATCTCGCGATGGAATTCGTGAATCTGATCCAGAACCAGCGTGGCTTCCAGGCCAACGCGAAGACTATCACCACGACCGACGAATTGCTCGGCGAAGTGATCAACCTCAAACGCTAATAGCGCTTGAGGTTTAATCTAAATATTTGAGGACTCCCGTTCGGGGGAGAAGGTGAGAGAGCTCCCCCGATTTTTAGTAGCCGCTGTCCGCGGTCTGCTG
>JBEIHA010000256.1:0-4772 GCA_040381635.1 Pseudobdellovibrionaceae bacterium | reverse complement strand
CCATCGCGGCTTTCAGTGGATACGAACAGGAACGCACCGGCTGACCGTCGATGTGAACCGTGCAGGCCCCGCAAAGCGCCATGCCGCATCCGAATTTGGTGCCGGTGTAGTTCAACTCATCCCGAATCACCCACAACAACGGTGTGTCACCATCCGCTTCGACTTTCATTGATTGACCGTTGATGTGAATATCCATGATGACGGCCTCCATCGCTATGGCGGTCACAGGCGCCAGTCGCTAGAAAAAATTTGATAAACTCAAATTTTGGGATCGTCGTCCATTTACTCGGATCGTCATTGGTCGTCGGGCTTTTCTGGGACTAAAGGATTACATCCGAATCAATCA
This sequence comes from Pseudobdellovibrionaceae bacterium, assembly GCA_040381635.1. Taxonomy (GTDB): domain Bacteria; phylum Bdellovibrionota; class Bdellovibrionia; order Bdellovibrionales; family UBA1609; genus JALHOQ01. The sequence goes on along the minus strand of JBEIHA010000256.1, from coordinate 4,426 downwards.
TATCGAAAATTTCGGTTTCGCGCGGGATGACGCGCGTTTCATCGTCGAAGAATATCGGGGTGAATGGAGTTCGGCTTAGGATTTGCCGATTCGCAAGGGCTAAGATTCGAAGCCACCTTTTTGGAGATTGAAAAATCGGAGGCTGCGCACATCCCGATCCCGCCGAAAGTCAAAGCACGTGTTTCAAGCTCGCCGTCTCAAGCGGCGAGGCATCCTCAGCCACGCCCTTGTTTTCGTAGACGCCAAACCCCGAGATCTGCTCCTGCTTTTGAAATTTTAAGACATGCAAATCAGAGCATGGGAAGGTACATCCTCCCCATGCCACGCCTAGAAATCCTGCAACAGCAAAAAATCCGCGCTTACCGCCGGCTCTTTGAGTTCACCAAGTCTCAATGCCAAGATTGTTCGAAAACGGATTGTGCGTGCAAGGACACCATTTGCGCTCACGTCGAAGAGCAGGCGAAACAAAGAGGCATCTCGCTTCCAAGAACTTCGCATAAGTTAAGATTTATTGGCTGCCACGGTTGCGTGGTCGCCCCGCACTTACGCGAAACTTGCACCATTTATTTGTGCGCACCCGCGCAAGCACGAAGCGATTTTCCCGCTCTGACTTACCAAAGACTAAAAGCCATCTGCGCCAAAATTGATTACAAAATCATGGAAGCGCGCGAAAAATCAGATCAAAGCGCTTCGACCAGAGCTTGAATGTCTTCGGTCTCCTCGAGATTGTGCTTGGCGCGCATCAGAAGTTCGATTGCGCGTCTCTGCAGAAGTTTGCCCTTCGCCATCTTCACGCAGATCAAACCTTCAAGTTCGTCGGTGATATTGTAAACCGACTGGTGTTGCGGCCAAAGATTGTCCTCATTATTGCTACCGCCCGCACAAAGCGGAATCAAATGATCGATCTTAAACTGTGAACGATCGCCGCTACGAATGTCGAAACCGAGCTGCTTATTGTAATCTTCAATGATCTGACGTTTGCGACCGCTCGAAACATGGCGTTCGCAGTAGGGAATTCGTTCGGGGTAGCGGTAGCCGCTCGGTCGATCGCAATACGATCCCGGAGTCATTTCAGGATCAGGATTTTTTGGAAACTGAGAACGAGCAAAACTTGGAGCGGAAAAAGCCAGAAGAAGAAGACCCATGATCAACGCTTGAAAACTCATGCCTGATTCCCCACTTACCGTTGGATTTATTGTAATACTATCAACTGAAGTGAACAAATTTTCACATCTAGGGCCCTGAGAATCCATACATTCTTTATCAAGATTCCGTTCATTTGCCGCACTCAGCCATCGCCGTCCCCGTGGCCAAATGAGCTGCAAGACACCAAAGCGATACAGAGCGCACAGAATTCTATCCCGGCCCACGATTTTGGCGTATTTCAAGAGCACCTCTGGAGGAAACTTGGCCAAGAAAAAACACTACGACGATTTGTTCAGCGAAGACGCGGTCGCGAAACCGCAAAACGAGTTCGATCAACTTTTGAATGCATCGACCGTTCACACCCGTGGATTGACACCCGGGGATCGCTTCCGGGGCGAAGTTCTGGCGGTGACCGGTCAGGAAGCTTTTATTTCGACCGGTACGCCGACGGACGCCGTAATGCCCTTTCTAAAGGAAGAAGGAAAAGAGCCGCCCAAGGCCGGTGACGTCGTTGACGTGATCGTGGTGCGCGCGCGCGAAGGCGAAATTTTAGTGAAAGCCGTCGGCAGCCGCGGCGTGACCGCAGAAGCCGACAGCTTGGAAGACGCGTTCGATATGGAATTGCCCGTTGAAGGGGTGGTTCTAGAAGAGGTCAAAGGCGGCTTCCGCGTGAAAGTTCAAGGAGTCAAAGCCTTCTGCCCCATTTCACAAATCGATTATCGCTGCGTGGATGCGAAGTCTTACGTCGGTAAGAAATATGAATTTATCATCACCAAGTATGAACGCGGCCGCGACCTGGTGGTCAGCCGGCGCAAGATTCTGGATCAACAAAAGGCCGTCGGCGAAGGTGATTTCTTGCGCGATGCCGAAGTGGGCTCGATCTTTGAGGCCACGGTTTTTCGCTTAGAAAAGTACGGCGCCTTCGTTCGCCTGCAAAACGGTGTCGAAGGTTTGATTCCAATTCAAGAACTGGCCTGGGGACGCATCAACCGCCCCGAAGAAGCCGTGCAAATGGACCAAACCGTACAGGTGAAGTTACTAAGTGCGGTGGAAGACGGTGATCGCTTAAAGGTTTCTTTCTCTCTCAAACAGGGTGGGACCGTGGATGATCCATGGTCTTCAATCGAACAGACCCATCCGGTCGGCACGATGACCGAAGGCACGGTCGAACATAAAGAGCCCTTCGGAATTTTCGTGCGTATCGCGATGGGCATCACCGGACTGCTCCCCCGCTCGGCTTGGCGCGATGCCACCGATAGTAAGGACTTTGAAAACAAGCGCAAAGGGGATTCGGTGAAGGTGCGCGTGGACCGCATTGATCTAGATAACCGAAAGCTTTCTTTCTCCCTTCCGCGCGAAGAAGAAGACGAAACCTGGCGCGATCATGCGGCGGCCAAAACACCTTCGACCGGCACCAAAACTGCGGGCTTTGGAACTTTGGGCGATTTACTTAAAGGTGCTAAGGGCAAGTGATTGGACAATCCTAACGCCATCGTTAAAAGAACCAGACTTTACGGACACGGGGTCTTCGCCAAAGCGCCAATCAAAAAGGGCGAAGAGATTGCTGCGTTTGATGGTCCATTCTTCGATGATGACTTCGATGAATGGACCGAGGATTTACTCAACCACTCCATACAATGCGGCAAGGCCCTGTGGCGGGATTCAAAAGGAATTGCGCGTTTGATCAATCATTCCTGCGACCCCAATTGCGGGATTAAGGGCAGATTCAAAGTCGTCGCCATGCGCGACATCGAAAAAGGCGAGCACCTCACCTGGGATTACGAAATGACCGAGCGAAGTACCTGGTGGAAGATGCGTTGTCGTTGTGGCTCGCCGCTTTGTCGAAAAAAAATTGGCGACTATCGAAATATGCCGCGCGAAGCACGTGCACGATACAAAGGTTATATCTCGAGCTGGCTTTTGCCGAAGCGTAAGTAACTACATGCCCTTGTACTTGATGCCTTTTTTATCCAGTAGCGCTTTCATCGCTTCGCGCTTGTCCCCTTGAATTTCGATCAAGCCCGCGGAATCCGTAATCTCGTATGTCCCGCCGCTGCCGCACTTGGATTTTATCTCTTTACATAAATCTTTAACGAAGGCGTCTTGCCGCGGTAGCTGATCTAGAATCGTAACGGTCTTTCCACCACGGCCGTTTTTCTCTAAGCGAAAAACGGCGGTCCAAGAAAAGCTATTTACATAGGCATCGGTGGATTCGGGCGCCGCTTTCTTTTTGTCTTTACGATCCTCGACTCTGGCGCGGTCGCGGGGGTCATCGGACCAAACGAGCTTGGTGTTCTTGTTGTTTCCCATTTTGAATCAACTACGCCGGCGCGAGGTCGTCGGCAACCACATTTCACCGAGATTTCACTCTCGCCTCACATTCCCTTCATTCCGAACCACGAGGATAAAGGAATAGGAGAAACCCCGCATGCAACCACAAACTGAAAAAGCACCGCTCACCAAATTCGACTATTTGACCGGAAAGGTCCTCATTATATTAGGACTAGCCCTTGCCCTACTGATACCCCTGACTCAGGTTGAAAACCAAATTGGCGACCGTCGTGAATACGAGAAAGTCGCGCAAAAGCAGATTGCCGAGGGCTGGGGCGACGAAGTGCGGTTTGGTTCGCCCTACTTGAAGGGCGCTGGCCAAACGGTGAATCCCACCACTAGCGACACTGTCCTTGCCGTTGATAGTAAAGAGAAGAAGCGTGGCGTCTTCCAAGTTCCCGTCTATGTCGCGACCATGACCACAAAAATCTCATTCACCAAGCCACCAGAGGGCAAGGATTCGGCGAAGAACTCTTCGCAAACTGAATTCCTGATTGTGCCGATCAAACCCACCGGTTCGATCCAAAATTTTAGGGTGAAAGACGTCGCAACCGGAAACACCTTAAAGGCCAAACTCACCGACGACGGAATCAAAGTGGCTGCCGACGAGTTACCGAGCAAGAGTTTTTACGGAGGAGACCTTGAAGTCGAAGTGATCTCGCGTGGTTCAGGTCTTTTAACCTACCATTCCAACGCGGACCAAGACCTGGTGCGCATGTCGGGCAACTGGAAAAAACCAAAGTTTCTTGAGGACGTTTTGCCGACGGACACTCGACTCAACAAAAAAGGCTTCGAAGCTCAGTGGAGGCTCAATGCCCTGCCGAAATGGGATAACGGGAAGCGAGAAGCCAAAGTCGTGGGTCTGACGCACCTATGGGTGGGCACGGAATACGTATTGATCGAAAGGGCCGTCAAATACGGAATCTTGTTTATCGTGCTGACTTTTCTG
>JBEIHA010000255.1:0-4782 GCA_040381635.1 Pseudobdellovibrionaceae bacterium | reverse complement strand
CGACCGCGGTCGCACTTTTGAAATTCCAGGTTCGTTTATCGTGAGCAAAGAGGATGGCTACTTTCGTGCCGAACGCTCTTCGTTCGGGCAATTTATCCTGCTGCACACGAAAGCCACTACGCAGATGAACAAGGGCGACTTTAAGGTTGAGCTCGTGAACACCGTCGGTGGTGGCCTTGAGCACCGCTCGAACACCAAGGCTTCGATCGCCGAAATGTTGGCCACGGCCCATATCGAAAAGAAAGAGCTGAATGATCTGTTCTACGAAGTCACTGACAGCAATAAAAAAATCCAACTGCGCCTGCGCAAGGTGGCCGATAACAAGATCCGCGCGATCTTCGAGATCTTTGAAATCCCGAACGAACTGCTGCGCACGGTAGCTGTGGATTACGACTTGGTTGAAAAAGCTAAGCCTGCTCCGGCTCCGGCGCAACCTGCCCCAGCGGCAACTGGAATGAGCGGTCACGGAACGCCTCCCCCGCAGGACAATTCGGCGGGCGCAGCCCCTGCACCGACTGCAGTAGCCCCGGGTCTCCCCCCCGAACAAGACTAGAATTCAAGCCCTTACGGGTGTTCACTCCTTGAACACCCCTGAAAAATCGTTAGAGCTTTGTCCGAACCTTGTCGCCGTGGTGTCATTCTGACACTGTAGCTTCGAGATGAGCCTCCGGTGGCCTGGCAATCCTATTGCTATGGGAACATCAGGATCTTTGGCTCAAGGAGAAGAGCGATGGCGGTCAACTGGCTGGAAAGCTGGCTGAAAAACAAATGGGTTCACCATAGCCTGAGGGTTCTCTTCGCGCTGGTGATCACTGTTTTATTAGCGCCCTTCAAGCTCGATGTTCTTGAATTCACCGCCTACGACTTGCGCATGCAGCTGAGCCCCAAGCCAGAAACTTCGGGCAACGTGGTTTTGCTTTCGATTGAACACGAAACATTAAAGAAACTAAAGCGTGAACCCGAAGCTTTGGACTGGGCTGTGGTTTTACAAAAAATCGGTCAAGCCAAGCCTTCGCAGATCGTGACCTTCGTTAATCCGTTTCAGATTCAGGGTTCGTACGACGATCTGTCTTTGCTTGCCGACATCACTTCGCGAGTGCCTTTCGTGTTCGGCGAAAATGATATTCCTAAGACCGGCCTTTCTAAAATGGATTCACTGGCCGCGCCGTTTGAGAGAGTGCCCGTTCAGTGGGCGCCTAAGACGGTGGATCAACGTTTGTACGCCAAAGACGGCGTCACGCGCCGCTTGATTCTGACTTTTGAAAACCAGGCCGGCATGCTTCCCAATTTGGCCGAGCGCTTCAATGGCATCCAAGATCCCATGGAGTACACCGGTCAGTTCAAAGTTTTGGACACCAATCAAATGATGATCCGCTTTCGCGCGAAGGGCGCTTATCCCACATTGAAATTTGTCGATGTGCTCGAGGGCCAGATCGACCCCGAGATGCTTAAAGGGAAAATTGTCCTGATCGGCAAAGAGACCATGGAAGCGGCTTCCGATTACCTGACCACACCTTTGGACAAGGGACTTCTGGCCTTAAGCAACTTGGAAATGTACGCCAATACTTTGGACACGTTGATTTTGAACGAGGCGCCGCGTTTTACCCCAGACTGGCTGAAGTACCTTCTGACTTTTGCGGTTTCCCTTCTGACAATTTATATCGTCTTGTCGATTCGGCCCGGTAAGGGACTTTTGGTGCTGGGCACGTCCGTTATGGTTTTCTTATTTGCTTCGCTCTTAATTTTCGCTGCATTCTCTTGGGTGATCCCCGTGGCGCATCCCCTGGTTGCCGTCTTTATTTGTTACTACTTTGTTATCCCGTACCGCTTGATTATCGAAAATCGCCGGTCGTGGGAGTACTACCAGAAAAACCGTCTGTTAACGCAAGTTGAAGAGCTGAAATCCAATTTCATGCGCATGATGTCCCATGATTTGAAGACGCCGTTGGCGCGCATTCAGGGCATGACCGAGGTCATCGGCAAAGACAGTTCAGCCTTGAACGATACACAGCGCCTTGCTTTGGATACGATTTCGGAATCTTCGGAAGAACTGACCGAGTTCATTGGCTCGATCCTTTCGCTTACACGTATTGAAAGCAAAGAAATGAAACTGCAGCTGCGATCACGCGACATCAATCAAATCATTCGCGATGTCGTCCGCAAGCTGGAATACATGGCCAAGCGTCACGGTATGGAAATCGTCTGCGAACTGGAACCTTTGTTTTCCATCAAGGTCGATGAAGATTTGCTGCGCACCGTTTTGACGAATCTCGTGGAAAACGCGATCAAGTATTCACCCGCGGGCACCAAGATTTTGGTGACCACCGAAGAATTGAACAACGAGGTCGTAATTCAGGTCGCCGACCAAGGCCGGGGAATTCCACCGGAAGACATCGGGCATGTCTTCGACCGCTTTTACCGCGCCCGCAACACTCGCATTTCGACCGTGGGTAACGGCTTAGGTCTTTACCTGGCCAAATACTTCGTCGAATTGCACAACGGACGCATCGAAGTCGAAAGCGAAATCAATAAGGGTTCGACGTTCACCGTGCGTTTGCCCATGAATTTAGATTTGGAATTCGAAATAGCAGGAGGCTTGAATGTTTAGAGTATTGGTTTGTGACGACGATGCCGGTTTACGTCTTAGCGTTGCGGCGGCGTTGTCTGCCACGGGACGCTTTGAAGTCGACGAAGCTTTTGACGGCGTCAATGCCGTAGAGAAAGTGAAATCCAAGACCTACAACATGGTTTTGCTGGACGTTGATATGCCGCGCATGTCGGGTCTGGAAGCGTTGAAGGTGATCAAAGAACGTGATCCCTCCATCATCGTTTTGATTTTGACCGCGTACGCCAATATTGACGACGCCGTCCGCGCCGTCAAAGAAGGTGCCTTCAATTACGTTTCCAAGCCGATTAAGTCCGAAGACTTAGTCGCCATGGTCGACCGTGCGATCAATGCGTACTCTTTGATCTCGCAGGCTTCGGCTTCATTTTCGATGCAGACCGAAGTGGGTCGCGAAATCATCGGTCAGACTTCGCAAATGAAGAAGGTCTTTAATGTGATTATGCGTTTGTCAAAAGTGGACACGCCGGTTTTGATTCGCGGGGCCTCGGGTACCGGTAAAGAATTGGTGGCCCGCGCGATCCATTCGAACTCTTCTTTCAAAGACGGTAAGTTCGTAGCGATCAACTGCTCGGCCATCCCCGAAAATTTGTTCGAGAGCGAATTGTTCGGTCACGAAAAAGGATCGTTCACCGGCGCCGACCAGCGCAAGATTGGAAAATTTCAATACGCCGAGGGCGGGACTTTATTTTTGGACGAAATCGGTGATCTGCCATTGCTGATGCAGGTGAAGTTGCTGCGCGTCCTGCAAGAAAAGATGTTTACTCCCGTAGGTGCCAACCGCGAGATCGAGTCCAACGTACGCATCATCGCTGCGACCAATCGTCCTTTAGAAGAGATGAACAAGAAGGGCGATTTCCGCGAAGACCTGTACTACCGATTGAATGTGATGCCCATCACTCTGCCTTCCCTTGCTGAGCGCCGCGCCGACATCGATCATCTGGTAAATCTCTTTATTCAGAAGTTCAATCGCGCGCAGGGCAAAAAAGTCATCGGCGTGGCCCCCGAAGCCGTCAATGTCTTAAAGAAATACGAATGGCCAGGGAATATCCGCGAGCTCGAAAATATTATGGAACACGCCTTCATCTTGGAAGAAACCAATATGATCCAGGTCAATTCGTTGCCGGAATCGATTTTAAAGGCAACGGGCACCGAGCTTTCAGCGGCTCAGATGAAAGCGCGCGAGGACATGTTAGCTCAAGGCGGATCTGAAAATTTAGATCTGCCCGGTGATAATGCCGATGACGAATTGGATGAGGCTTTGGTCCCCGAAGAGATGTTCAAGCTCTCAGGCGACCAGCTGGATTTCAACAAACACAAAGAAGCTTTCGAAAAAGAGTTTATTATTAAAGCTTTAAAGTTGTTTAAGGGCCGCATTAATCAAACGGCCTTGCACGCGAATATTCCGAAGAAGACTTTGCTGCGCAAAATTGAAAAGTACGCGATCAATGCGCGGGATTATGCGGAGTAAATCTGTCGCGGGAAGTTTACTCCCGCGGCGATTCAGCCAGCTTTGAAGAACTTGAGCTGAACGGTCTGTCCCAGTGCTCCCAATACTCTTAGCAGCACGTCCAATGAAATGTCTGAAGTGTCGCTCTTCAAGATTCTAGTGATGCGAGCTCGGGACGTTTTAGCCATCTTGGCAAAAGCCGTAACGGTGATCTCACTCCGTTTAAAAATGCGAATGATTTCATAAGTGACTTCTGACCGAACTTTCCATTCGACCGCGACGGATTTCGGAAGACGAAGCGCCTTTGCAAGCTCCTCGGGTGTCTCGACATTCATAAATTTACTCTTAATTTTCTTCATCTCATCTCCTCGATTGATTCTCGCAGTCGACGCTTAGCTAATTTAATCTCCGCGGACGGAGTATTTTGCGTCTTCTTTTGGAAAGCGTGAAAAACCAGTACCCCAAGGCCAGTCATGACAAAGTAAAAAACGCGAAATATTCCGTCGCTTGATCCGATCCGTAGTTCTGAAACTCCCGTGGCAATCACGCTCATGGATCGAGCTCTTGGCAATCTTAACGCCTCGCCCGACTGAACCTGATGTAGGGCATGTCCAATTTTACCTCTCACCTCTTCTGGAAAACCACGGACCGTCTTTAGGGCCGCAGGATGCCAGATTGAACTGAGGTAAAGTGTACCAGATCCGGTTCG
>JBEIHA010000254.1:0-4789 GCA_040381635.1 Pseudobdellovibrionaceae bacterium | reverse complement strand
TAACACCTTTAGTTCTTCGGCCTTATTTTTGAGAGTGCGCTGAATCACGTATTCGACGAACTGTTCGGCCAGTTCCATGTTGTCGTACAAATCGTTGAACGCGACTTCGGGTTCCACCATCCAGAACTCGATCAGGTGGCGGCGGGTTTTGGATTTTTCCGCACGGAAAGTGGGGCCGAAGCAATAGACTTTACCGAAGGCGGCGGCGGTGGCTTCCATGTACAGCTGACCGCTTTGGGACAAGTAAGCTTTTTCGTCAAAGTATTTGGTTTCGAACAAAGTCGAAGTGCCTTCGCAAGCGCTGGGCGTAAAGATCGGCGCGTCGGTCAAAGTGAAGCCGCGGCCATCAAAAAAATCGCGGATGGCCGACACAATTTCGGCGCGCACGCGCAGTAAAGCATGCTGCTTCTTTGATCGAATCCACAAATGCCGGTTGTTCATTAAAAAATCAGGACCGTGATCTTTAGGCGAGATCGGATAGTCGACACTGCCGCCGATGATCTCGAGCTCGCGGGCGCTGATTTCGAAGCCGCCGGGGCTTCGTTTTTCTTCTTTAACCACGCCGGTGATTTTCACGGAAGTCTCTTGCGAAAGCTTTTCGAAAACTTCGAAAGATTCCTCGGCGCATTCACCGCGGAAATACACGCATTGGGCGATTCCGGTGCCGTCCCGAAGCAGTAAAAATTTGATTTTGCCGCTGGAACGGTGATTGTAAACCCAGCCCTTGAGCTCGACGGTTTTGCCGACATGGTCTTTGAGATCGGAAATATAAACCCGCATGAGTAACCCTTATCGCAATATATAGAAGGGTTTTAATTATCACGGGCTTGGAAGCTTTGGAAATTGCGTGTGATATTGCGGAGCCCCGCATCGCGTTGCCGCAGCGGCAGCGCCGCGCGTTGCAAAGTTTATTGGCGCAGAAAATTGAGAGCTTGGCCTAGATCCATACGGCCTTGCGAGGCATTTAAATACTCAGGGCGCTTCACAGCTGAGGAATACAAAGCCTGTCTGATTTTCGCCACGTTTGCACCGGGCTCAGCGCTCAGCAAAAGGGCTATGGCGCCGCTGACGAACGGGGTGGCCATGCTGGTTCCGCTCAAAGAGGCGATAGCCCCTCCCGGAAATGTGGACACGATATCGGTTCCGGGGGCGAAGAGGTGCACGTGAATCGAGCCATAGTTCGAGTACTCCGCCATATAGTCACGCTCGCCCGTGGCGCCCACCACGATCTGGGCGGGAAAACTTAAGGCGGCCGGGTACATCGGCATACGGTCGATGTTGGCGGAATCGTTGCCCGAAGCCGAAACGAAAATCACGCCCCGGGATTCCAATTGCGCGATCGTGTCTTTAAGACTTCGCGAACAGCTGGCGCCGCCCCAAGAAGCATTGATCACTTTCGCCCCGCGCTTCACCGCGTACTGAATGGCGAGAACTCCGTCCAACATCGAACCCGAACCGGAATCATCCAAAAAAGCCAACGGCAGAATTTTCGCCGCTGGGGCGATGCCCTGAACATACGAAGCCGCTTGAGCACTCGTGTCCGTGTGCGCGGCCGCGACCACGCCCGCCACGTGGGTTCCGTGTCCGGTGTAGTCTTTGGTGAGTGGGGAATCGATCGTGAAATCCCAACCGGCGGAATCATCGATAAAGCCGTTGCCATCGTCGTCGACTCCGTTCGCGGATTTGTCTCTTCCACGTGCATCCAAACCCAATTCACCCGAATTCGTCGCGACCTGTTTGCGCAATTGCCGATGATTCATATCCATACCCGTGTCGACGACCGCGACGATCACGCCGGCGCCGCGCACATTTTGCTGCCACAGGGATTGAGCGTTCACGCGTGCGACACCCCAATTGTCCGCGAATCCCGTTTGCAAGGCGCGTGGGCTGACGACGTCGGCGACTTTGACCTTGAAGTCATGTTCGGCAAATTCGATGCGTTCTAGATTATCTTTAAGATAGCCATCGATGAATTCCTCTTTTGAATCCGCAGAGACTCTTTCGCTGCGTCCGTCGAAGTATTTCACCACGAAGCTTTGAGGAATCACGTCGGCGAGGCATTCGTCCGCAGCTTTTTCGAAGGCGCCCGAGGAGCTACGCTGTTTTCCACAAGCGGTTAGTCCTAAAAAAAATAAAAGCAATACAATGAGGCGAAGATCCTTCTTCACGACATCCCCTTCCTGGAGATTCGAGGCGACTTAAGCCTCTCTAGTATTGTCGTTTGGGAAGGGAATGTAGGTTAGTCCAATACCTGTCACGATGGACAGAACAGCCGCACCTCGGCCAAATCTAGACCAAAGTTAAAAAACGTCGGAGCCTTTTCTGCAGCTCAGCGCGCTAGATTTCGCACGCGCAAAATTCAGGGCTGTTCTCGACGCTGGTCAGGCGAATGCAATTCGCCTTATCCAGATCGCGCTCGAAAGTATCGAATGTGTGCTTTACAGTCTTGGCGTTTTCGGTGACGAACAGAATTTCACCCATCAAGCCCCAAGTGCCACGTGTTTCGGCCGAGATGGGAAATTGCGATTCGGTGTTCATGGTGCGGGTGCGCCGGATAAAGACCGCATTTTTCTGGAACCGGAGGGTCGAGACCGTGGTCTTGCCATTCGAATCGGTCACCGCGGGGCCACACATTTCGCTAGCCGCAAGCATTCCGCCAGTTTTGGTGTTCAGTCCCGCGGGGGCATTGACCTTTGTGTTCGCCGTGGTCGCCTTCTTAGAAGGATCACAGGCCGCCAGAGTCGCCAAAATTAGGGCGCACAAAGTGACAAATTTAGGCATAGAAAAACGCATAGGCGAACTCCAGAGCTATAAGCTTGTTTATGCCGTTAACTAGAGCAATTCGGGTGCCTATTCCTTACTTAGCGATTTTTTCTTAGAACTTGAGAGGACTGGCCGTGATGCTGCGAAAAAACCAAAAGCCCTGTTGCACGCCAAATTTGCCGCGCTCCACGCGCTCGGGTTTTGCATTGGCCATTGCGGCGAGTTTTTCCATATCGAAGATCGAGGTAAACAAGTAGCGACCATCGGCGCCACGCTGGGGGGGAAGCGAAGCTCCGCCCAATTGATGAGCTTGCGCGGCGACCAGGTTCGAGGTGGTTTGAATCGCGATCTGAGTTTTGAAGTTCTCGAGCAACTGATGGCCTCCTGGAACTTGCAGTTCTTCATAGCGAAAAGCGAGATACTCTCTCACTCCGATAAGCACGGTCGGTAAATATTCGGAATCTCGTTGAGCTAAGCTTTCATCCAAATTGGTGATTCGCACGATATTTCGCTTGGTGAAATCATGAATAAAATGTTCTGCAGGGATTAGATCTTTCACGCCGAAGCGATCGCCGTGGTCGCCGCGAAAGGCTGAAAAACGGGACGCGAATTCTAGTGCTTCCTGAACGCTAAGGCCGGCGGTCATCTGGCCCAGCAAGCGTAGAAGAATAAAATAATTCGGACTGAAGTCATGGACCACTAAAGGTGAACGCTGGTGGTAGCCATTATTTTTTAGAATCACATCCAGATCGGCCCGAAAGTAAGTTTGAATTCGGCGCAAAATGTTGAGCGAGTCGTCCAGTGGGATCTTGTTTTTAAGGGCTTCGCGAATTTGATTCGCGCGCCCACTTTGGCGACCCACGGGAAAGCGTTTCAAGAGCTTGGTCAACGGCGCGACCATCACGCAATTGTCTTTTTTAGGACAGGCCCCTTCGAGTGGTTCGAAACCTATGAGGCGAAACAAGCGCATCCGGTCTTCGTCTAACGCCTTACAAAAAACGAAGGCGTCCTCGTAACGGCTTTGCAGACTGACCAAAACTTCCTCGGCGATGATCGAGGCGGCGGCGGAAAAAAGGGCGTTCATTTGTTCGGGTTTGGTCTGCGCGGCTCGGCCGATCTCCCAAACCAAGGGATATTTTTTGCGATCAATATCGGCCCAGCCGAATCTGTTTTTCTTCAGACCTCCCGATTCCCAAAGTGCCGAGTTCAATTGCCAGGGCATTGCGGTTAACGTCAAAAGCACCGAATGGGGATCGCTTTCGTTGAATGCCGAAGACTCTTTAGGGACCGCGGTTTGCCAGGTGATGTCGATTTTGTCCCGGGTCGATCCGGGATGGTGTTTTTCGAAAACTTCGCCGCCCCAGGGGTACATGGACTGACCAGAAATAATCCACATACCGGCCTGGCGTATATGAAAGTGATCCGGGCGGGCCTCGTCCGGGCGATTGCTGATTTTATAACGAGGGTAAGCCGCGGGGTTGGCGATCACTTCTTTTTTTGCCACGGGTTCGGTGAGCTCAAGAAACGTGACTTGCTCGGGTGCAAAGATCTTGATCAGCTGTTCTTGGTCATTGAATTCGCCGGGGCTCAGGTAATTCACTTGGGTCATCACGTTTAGCGGGAAGCTTTGCAGACTGCTCAGAAGCTGAGTGCAATCGTCACTCTTGCCGGTTGGGTTGGCCGTCAACTGACCGACCTGCTTAGGTACAAATAAGCCGGTCGCACCTAGGCTATAAACCCCGACGTAGGCGCTATTGGTGTCTGGTCGACCGTAGAATCGGTACACGCCGAGCTCGGCATGAGGCGCTAGGGCTTCGCCCGCATAGGCCGAAAAGCCGCCCCAAGAGGCGGTAAAAAGGCATGCGAACGCAAATAAACGAGCGAATAGATTGGGGATCATTGTTAAGGGGCTTAGTTTGCAAACGGAATACCTAAGCGATTGATCAGTTCACGCAACTCATCGTTGGCGTCCCGGGCCACGGTTGATGGGTCGTAAACTTGATGTTTTCCGTCGCGCACAACGAGT
>JBEIHA010000253.1:0-4808 GCA_040381635.1 Pseudobdellovibrionaceae bacterium | reverse complement strand
GGTGAAAACAAAGTGACGTTTTCGAACAACCAATCTGAAAAATGGCGCGTGACGGTTTTGGATACGGGTCTAAACACCATGACCGGGGGACGAATTAAACGGGCGCAAAAAGAATTGGGCAGCGCACCCTTTATGGTGACCTACGGTGACGGCATTTCAGACGTGGACTTAAAGGCTCTGGTCAAAACTCATCAGCACAAGAAGGCGATCGCGACTTTAACCGCAATTCAGCCCGAAGCGCGCTTCGGTGCTTTGCAGTTTTCTGAAACCGATCAAGTTTTGAAATTCGCGGAAAAGCCTAAGGGTGATGGCTCTTGGATCAACGGTGGATTCTTTGTTTGTGAGCCCGAGATTTTTAAATACTTGGAAAATGACGAAACCATTTTCGAGCGGGCGCCGCTGGAACAGCTGGCGACTCAAGGTAAGTTGTTTGCGTACAAGCACGAAGGTTTTTGGAAGTGCATGGACACCTTGCGCGACAAACAGCAATTGCAGGACCTTTGGGATCAGGGTGAAGCGCCTTGGCTGGCTTAAATCCCAAGTCCTGGCAGGGTAAATCCGTTTTTTTGACCGGTCACACGGGTTTCAAAGGAACTTGGTTGGCCCAAGTGCTTCAAGGGTTCGAAGCTGTGGTACATGGCTATGCCCTCGCCCCCGACACTAAGCCCAGTCACTTTGAATCCTTGAAGTGGGGCCGTGGCATGACCAGCGAGATCGCGGACATTCGTGATCCCGCAAGGCTTACGGCTTCTATGAAAAAAGCTTCGCCCGAGGTTGTCTTTCACTTAGCGGCCCAGCCCTTGGTTTTGAAATCTTACGAAGATCCGCGCTTCACTTATGAAACCAATGTGATGGGGACATTGAATTTGTTCGAAGCTGTTCGCGCTACTCCTTCGGTTCGCGCCGTCGTGATTGTGACTTCAGACAAGTGCTACGAAAACAAAGAAACTACCCGGCCCTACAAAGAAGACGATGCGATGGGGGGCTATGATCCTTATTCATCTTCTAAAGGTTGTGCAGAAATTCTGACCGCCAGCTATCGCCGCAGTTATTTTTCCAACGAAGAGTATGGCAAGAAACATAATGTTTTGGTGGCGTCGGTTCGCGCCGGCAATGTGATCGGCGGCGGCGACTGGTCCGAGAACCGCTTGATCCCTGATTTCGCCAGGGCCTTTCGAGATGGAAAGAAAGTCACGATCCGAAGTCCCGAAGCCGTGCGCCCTTGGCAGCATGTATTGGAACCGATCGCGGGTTATTTGGCACTTGCCGAAAAGCTGATGTCCGGAAACAAAGAAT
Organism: Pseudobdellovibrionaceae bacterium; assembly: GCA_040381635.1. Taxonomy (GTDB): domain Bacteria; phylum Bdellovibrionota; class Bdellovibrionia; order Bdellovibrionales; family UBA1609; genus JALHOQ01. The sequence continues at coordinate 3,512 of JBEIHA010000253.1, read as the reverse complement.
GCGCGAAGGCGTTTAACTTTGGGCCTTCGCCCGACGGTTGTTGGACGGTTCGACAAATCCTAGAACAGGCCAAAAAAATCTGGCCCGAATTCGATTACGTGATCGAAGATGCTGGTCGCCACGAAGCCAAGCTTTTGATGTTGGATTCATCGATGGCGCACAAAGAACTCGATTGGCATCCGCGGATAAACGTCGAGCAGGCTTTGAAGTGGACGCTGGAGTGGTACAAGGACTTTATCCGTGACGGTCAAGTGGATACGTCGGCGCAGATTGCTCAGTATCTGAGGTCTTGATTCCCTTACGCAACTTTCATCTTTGCCAGTCCCTCAAGGATGAATTTACGCATAAGTGTTTGATAAGGAACATCCATCTTCAAGGCTAAGGCTTTAAGCTGTGTTATTACCTCTTCAGGTAAGTTCACGCTTGTCGGCTGTTTCCTTTTGGTTTTGGCTTTGGAATAAGCATCTTTAACGGCTTTGGCGTTAAATTTTACTTTCCCGTAGCCTTTTTCATTCTTTACATAACTGCGCATAGAGCCTCCGTTCTTTTTTATTCATTTTTCGCACATGAATGATTCTGATTCCCGATCCTCGGATCGTGAAACAGACAAATACATGTTTGAGATCGCTGGTAAGCCCTAACAACCCATATCTAGGTTCATTCACCTTAGGGCTGACTTGTTCGCCCAAAACTCTTATGGCTTCGATCTGTTCAAACACGGACTCTGCTTCGCTAATAGTTATTCCGTGTTTAGCAATATTTTTAGTTCTGTTGCCGAGATCCCATTCAAAAGCAAAACTGTTTTGATTTTCCATCCAATCGAATAGCCACTGGATGAATCTGAACATCGCCATAGTGAATTACACTATAATACACTATGTTAGTGAGAGTCAACAAATCCCGGCAGGAGTGACTGGATTCGTTTCTAAATTGAATACAATGGATTTTTGGCAAGGATCACCAAGGCTTCGGCAGGTTGACGAAGTTAAAGAAAGCTAAACCAAAATTGCGATTTGCACGTAGAGTTAAAAATTAATACGCTCCGCCTCAACCACCAGCGGACGTTCCTTCACCTGGGTGTAGATCGCGCCCACGTATTCGCCAACCATCCCAAGGAAAAAAAGCTGAATTGAGCCGAGAAAGAATATTCCCAGGACGATGGGCGCCATGCCCAGCTCGAAACGGTCCCAGTACATCAGTTTGTAAACCAGGTAAGAAAAGCCGAGCACGAAACTTAAAGCGCCGACGAAAAAGCCAAAAAATGTGGCCATGCGCAGGGGAAGTTTAGAATAGCTGGTCATGCCGAGCATTCCGATGTCCCAGAGGGTAAGGAAATTATTCTTTGTGATTCCACGCTTTCGCAGCGGTTGTTTGAAGGCGAACTCACGTCGTTTGAAACCAATTTCGGCAATCATGCCGCGAAAAAAGGGATAGGGATCTTTATATTTTCTAAGGACGTCCAAGACTTTTCGGTCATACAGCCCGAAGCCCGTGAAGTTTTGAATCTGTGGGCTGTCCGAAATTTTGGCCAGTATCCAATAGTAAAGTCTTCGTAAATAAAAAAACATGCCTTCGTCGCTGGTTTCTTTGATGCCTATACAGATGGGCGTGCGGTGGGTCTTCCATTCGCGGATAAATTCAGAAACGAGTGCGGGGGGATCTTGAAGATCTGACGCCATGATCACGGTCGCCTCACCTGTGGATTGCATAAGGCCATGATAAGGCGAGCGGATGTGACCGAAATTTCTGGCGTTCAAAATGACTTTAAAGTTTTTGTCTTTTGATGCCATCTCTCGCAGTAGATCGGCCGAGTTGTCGGTGGACGCGTTGTCGATATAAATATGCTCGTATTCAAAATCGGGAAACTCTTGCATGATATTTTTGATCGCTTTGCTTAGGTCCTCAAGATTTTCCGCTTCGTTGTAACCGGGCGTGACGATCGAAATTTTCATACTTTAAATTTCCTCACTCGCGTATTCGTGAATTCCGGCTTCTAGTGACACTTCGGGCTTCCAGCCGGGAAGGACTTCGCCTTCTTGCCAGGGCAGCATGACTTCGCGGGGGCGGTAGGGGCGCTCGCCAAAACGGGCGGTGATGGTTTTGCCCGTGGACTTGTTGAAGATCTGGACCAATTCTTTTATGTCCACCAAGCGGCCTGAGCGTAGATAAAATTCTTCGCAACCGGGGTTATTTTTGACGATTCGGGTTCCCGCAATTTTGAAGGCGCTGATTACATCCGAGATATGTAAAAGATCAATTTTCTGATCGCCGGGGGACATTCCCAGGGCTTCTTTTTTTACCGCGGCTTCTCTTAAAATGGCCAAAAGCTTGCGTCTTGGATCGGCGGGGCCGTAGGTGTCATTCAATTTCAAAACTATAGATTTAAAACCGGTAGCATCCGCATAGTACTTCAAGATCACTTCGAAGGCTTCTTTGGTTGCGGCGTACAAGTTTGCCGCATGACCCTTTTTGCCGTTGAAGTTCTGCCAAGCGGTTCCCGCGCTGACTAGATTCATGCATTTGTTTTCGACCATGGCTTCGACCAGCTGGGTGGAAAACTTTAAGTTGCTATCGATCAGGTTGGCGATCTGTTCGAACTTGTGTTCGGCCAGAAACAGCGAGGCGAAGTGATAGACTTTCTCAGGCCTGGCTTTTTCGACGGCGTTTAGGATTTCTTGCCCCTGCGCTTTGTAGAAATGAAGCTTCGCGCCCTCCAAATCTTTGGGCATGCGGTCGCGGGGGCGAACGATGGCGTGAACTTCAACGCCGTCTTTCAACATTTGACGGACAAAATTTCGGCCGATGAAGCCGGTGGCGCCGGTGACTAGAATGCGAATAAGGACCCCCTGTCTTAATAGTAAAGACAAGAGGCTAGGAAATCCACCGTCGTGATTTTGGCGCACCGCTGTAAACGCTAGGAAGCTAGGATGTGATTCGCTTTTAGCAGTAACCTTTGAACATGCCACCCTTGATTGACCGCGCATGGGCCTTCCGCTTAGCCAGAGATATCTTGTTCCTAGGCTTTCTGTTGAACGTTGGTGTTTGTGTTTTCCCGGCGCTTGTTTTGGAGCGGGAGTATCCGCACACGACTTTTCTTTTTCGCCCTGTTGACCAGTTTCAAGATTTTTTCGCGGTCTTAAGGTCGACGGAGGCTTTGGACCCTTACCATATCCGGCCCGTGACCGAAGTTCCGGGTCGCACTGGGGTTGAGGTCAGCAACTATTTTCCGCTCACGCATATTCTTCTTTATCCGTTCACTTGGATGGAGAAAGAATGGGCCCTGGCTCTTTACTTAGGAATTTCACTACTTGGATTTTCCTACGGCTACGCTCAGATTTGCCGCGCTATTGGACTTCGAAGAAACGCGCAATGGGTTGGTGCTTGGTTTGTCTTTATCCCGTTCAACTACGCGATATTGATGACAATGGATCGAGGGAATCTTGAGCTGTGGGTTTTTCTGACTATTGCGTTCGGGATCTATTGCTTTTCCAAGCAACGGGAGCGGACCGGGG
>JBEIHA010000252.1:0-4810 GCA_040381635.1 Pseudobdellovibrionaceae bacterium | reverse complement strand
GCTGCCACCCACCGCGAACCCGGACACGGCGAAGCCCAACGCTTGCTACGACAAGCGCAGGCCCTTGGCCAAAAATCTATGGATCTGTAATTACGAATGAGGAGACCCGCCATGCAAGTCCGCGAAGGAATGATCCCGTCCATCACCGCCAGCGAAATTCAAGAGATCGTGGCCGAACTCGCGCGCGAAATCGAGCGCGACTACGAAGGCAAGGAACTTGTGTTGATTTGCCCGCTTAAGGGTTCGGTGCTTTTCATGGCCGATCTGGCGCGCAAAATCAAATTGCCGCAGATCTTAGATTTCGTTTACGTGACTTCGCCCAAGGGCGAAAGCTGCCGGATCATTCGCGACGTCTCGGTTGATATTCAAGGCAAGCACGTTTTGATCATCGAAGAGATCATCGACGCTGGCCGCACGCTCAGCTTCTTGAAAGCACGGCTCAATGCTTCTTTCCCCGCTTCGCTCAAAGTGGTCGCACTTTTGGACAAGCCGGCGCTTCGCCAAATTTCGATTCAACCGGATTACGTCGGACGCACCATCGAAGACCGCTTCGTTATTGGTTACGGCATGGATTCAGAAGAACTGGGCCGCAATTACTCGGACATCTACAATTTCACTCAGTAAGCCTGGCTTCCTTCAGATATTGCGGAAGCCAAGCCTGGCTTCCTTAAAAATAGCTGATCAACTCAATCGCCGCTTTGCCAGCAATAGAGCTGTTCTTTCCGATCCAGGGCTGCGTGTAGCCCAGTGAGGCCACCCAGCGCTTCTCTACCCCGCGACGCGATGTTGTCGAGCCGATATTGTACAAAAGCCCTAAACGCGTTTGGTGAACCTCTTGGTCCGTATCGCGGGAAGCACGGATCATGTCGCCTTTGTATTTGTCGCGGCTCTTCGCCAAGAAGGCGTACTCAAAATCCATTCCCCAGCGGCGCGTAAGGCGGAGGTCCGCGTCTAGCGCACCCCAAACCCAGTCGCCCAGATCACGGTGAACTTTAGGGTCGATCGCGGGGCCATCAGTCACCCTCATTTTCGCCGAGTCCGGCAACTGCGCAACGTAGCCCAAGCGTGCGCCCAGCGTCCACCTACGCATTCGGTAATCCATCAGCGAAGTTAAGCCTAAATCCACTTGGCCGTCGTCGCCCGTGGCTTGAAAGTAATCTGCCACCGAAGGATTCTGTGAAGTCGGAAAACGCACCATCTGTTGAAGAGCCCAATTCCATCGATAAGCATTCGCTAAATAAAACTGGCTTAGTAAGCTGGCGTCGCCCCACTGCCAACTTTGATTTTGGTCGGGAATATTGTCGTAGCCGGAATTCGAAAGCTCTTCTTCGGCCGACGCCTTAACCTTGTCACGCACCTGATTGTTGTCCAGCGACAGGATTGATTTTTGACCTTTCTGGCCCACACCCTGCGCCAAGACCGGTGTCATCTCGACACGTGAAGAAACCTTCGTTCGACGTAAGGTTAACGGCACCTGAAAGCCGATCATCCAGTTGCGGGTCAGACCGTAAGCCCAATCCACAGAGAATCCCACATCCTCGCGCTCAAGCTGATAGGTGGAGGTCGCGGCAATGTCGCCTTGCTTGGCGCCGCGCGATCGCATGTAGCTTTCCATATCGGCGCGCCCCTGGACCGAGCTTTCGGTTTTTAAGAGCTGACCCCAAGTTACCGCGCGCGCATATTTCGCGCCCAGCGGTTCGACCCGGCCGGAAGTCCCGAAGCGGTCCGACGTTTTTTGATAGGAGGATTGAAAAGACCAGACCTGCTGACCGGCATTCACCAGCTGCGCACGACGCCAACTGCGGCTATCGTTCACCGTCACTTCCGCCTGTGCCGAGAATAGGCCTGCTAAACAAACTAGAGCGAGGCTGAAGATCTTTATGGAAGCTTTGAGCACCGGGGACTCCGAAAAAAAGAGAGTGAGTCCCACTATTTAATGCATTGCGCCAAAAACGTCAATAGAATGGAAATTAATTCACGAGAACGTTAACAACGAAGAAAATCACGACCGAATAAACGAACATCATCACGAAATTACCGGTAATCACTGCTTCACCCCCAAAACCCTTAAGTATTGAAACGCGGGCTGACTGGTGATGTCAATAATTACTTCCATGATTTCGGCTAGTTACTGGGGGCTATCCGTCTAGGACAAAGTTCCGGTGATGCCACCGACCAAATCATAGTCCATGGCGTCAGTGATGGTGACTTCGACCATGTCGCCAATATTGGCTTCGCCCTCATTGATGTAAGTGATCCCATCAATGTCCGGAGCTTGCTGCGAGTGGCGCCCCTGGAGCAAAAGCTCTGTCTCTTCACTTACGCCTTCGACCAGAACTTGCAGCTTCTTTCCGATAAACGCAGCGTGTTTAGCGCGCGAGATTTCCATCTGCAATTCCATCAAGGTATCGTGACGACGTTGCTTGGTTTTTTCATCCACTTGATCCGGAAGAGTTCCGGCCTTCGTGTTCTCTTCTTGCGAATACATAAAGCAGCCGACTCGGTCGAAGCGCATTTTTTCGACGAAGCCCAAAAGCTCCTCGAAGTGTTTTTCAGTCTCGCCCGGATACCCAACGATAAACTGCGTGCGAATGGTGGCTTCGGGGATGCGCATCTTGATGTCGGTCAAAGTCGCTTCGATTTTCTCGCGCGTCATTCGGCGGTTCATGTTCTTAAGCACTTCGGAATTGATGTGCTGCAGAGGCATATCGAAATACTTCACTAAGTTGTTTCGCGAGCTCATCAAATCCAAGGTTTGCTTGGAAACGCCGTCCGGGTACAGGTACAGCACGCGGATCCATTCGGCCCCGCTGTCGTCACTGAGCGCGCGTAGCAATTCGTCTGGTGATTCCTTGGCTTGGGCATTTCGCTTGCGTAAGTCCCAGCCGAAGTCGGTAAAGTCGTGGCTGACGACGATCAGTTCTTTCACGCCCCCGGCGACCAATAGCTTGGCTTCGCTAACAATTCCGGTGAGCTGGCGCGACTGAAGATTGCCGCGGATCAACGGGATTGCGCAGAACGCACAACGCTTTTTGCAACCTTCGGAAATCTTTAAGTACGCACGATGTCTGGGCTGGGAATTCACGCGCGGAGTTGAGTCTTCTTGCAAATAGGTCGGAAGATTCCAAAAGCGTTTCTCTTTTGCTCCGGCCTTAGAGTCCTTTAAAATCTGCGCAATATTCTGGAATTGCCCCGAGCCCACAAATAAATCCGCTTCGGGCAGCCCCGCGACCAAGTCGTCTTTATAGCGCTGGGTCAGACAGCCCGCCGCCACGACCTTCTGTAGTTTGCCGTTCTTTTTCAGCTCGGCCATTTCTAGTATCTTATCGATCGATTCTTGCTTCGACGCTTCGATAAAGCCGCAAGTATTGATGATCACCGTGTCGGCATCCGACGCATCGCCAACAACCTGATATCCGTCGCGCATCAGCGAACCGGCCATGATTTCGGAATCGACCAAGTTCTTGGGACATCCCAAAGAGACGAAGTGAACTTTCTTAAGTTGGGGCGGCAAAATTTCTTTCATTTCAGCTTTCTTTTAAATTTCTGTAACTTGCGCGTTCTTCGGGACCTTGTAGGAAAACTTTGCTGCCGGAACTTTCCCTTTTTTCAATTCTGTAAAATCAAAACTGACCGTGTTCTCGAGCTGATCTTTGTACGAAATCCTTTCGAGCTCTTTGTTCTTTATCACGATCTGTAACAACTGAATTTCGTCGTCCGCCTTCTTTTTCTTCGGTTCAAAGAAGTAACTCTTCTTCCCTTCCGTCGACGCGCTCTTCACCAATTTGAAGTTGCGCAGGATATCCTTTTTCTCGAACAAAGCCGTGAGTACCGACTTTGACCTTTTCAGTTCGTTGGTGCGCATCTTCGTAACCTGGATGTTTTGGTCATCCAAACGCGATTCCAGCCACACGAACTTGCCGTCATAGACCAGCGAGGTCTTTTCAGGCTCGGTAAAATCCAGGCGCAGCTTGCCCTTCGAAAAGTAGAAATCACCGGTGCTGGTGGTTTCCATTCCCATGGTTTCTTGCACCACAGTCTTTCTCACCTTCGCCTGGATGGCCTGCGCCTTGCGGTACTTGGCCAAAACGGTGTCCACGTCCTTTGCGCCTAGGGCCGCAGGCTTTGCGGATAAGTCGGTGGATAACAAGAGCAAAAGGGCAAACAGTAAACGCATGGTTAGAGTCTATAACAGTGACCCCTAATATTGCCAAGGTCGCCGGTCCATTAAGCACCACACTTCGCAATTCCTAGGCCGTCCTAAAGCCACGTACGAGGCTCGCGCCGTCGCTCCGGTGGTGATTATATCGTCTACGATCACCACGCCCGTGTATTTCTTGGAATGAGGGTCCTTTAATGAAAAGCGCAGTTTCCCACGCTCCAGCCGGGAAAGAGCCTTATTCTCGCGCCCCGTGGGCTTCAGCAACAGGTCGTGAACCGGCCACCCCGTCCAGTGCGCCAGCGCCCGAGCCCAGCCCAGAGCATGGTTTCGGTTTGCTGAGGGCACCGGCACAATCACCCGCGCTGGCGCGGGTGGACCTGTGTTGAGCGCGCAACTTTGAACAAACCAACTCGCCAATTCGAGCCAAGCGTCTGTATCGTCCACCTGTTTCAGCCGCGCGGACACGGACCTTAAGGCCGGCCACCCGTCCCGCTCCCACGAAAATAAACTCTGAATATTTAAATCCAAATCTGTCCGAGCCACCGGCGAACGCAATTCGTAAAGTTTCGGTCCGCAATGCTCGCACAGTCCGAACTTCGTCCCGAAGGGAATTCCACATACTAAACAGGCCTGTTTGAGTTTCATAAT